>NZ_JBJGYM010000010.1:0-177777 GCF_054049995.1 Geodermatophilus sp. SYSU D01106
ATGTGGACGACCGTCCACCCCGCGCAGCCGCTGGGCCCGTCCCCCCCCCCCCCCCCCGCCGTCAGGCCGGTGACCAGGCCGGAGAGGTCGGCGTAGGTGGTCCGCAGCAGGTCCGCGCTCACCCCGGCAGCCTGGCAGGGATCACGGCTGGGGACCGCGCGCCCGCACCTCCTCGACCGAGGCCATGGCGTCCCGCAGCTCGGTGAGCCAGGCGTCGGCGTTGCGGCCGACCAGCCGCACCGCCCACACGAGCGCCTCGGAGCGGGACCGGGCGACGCCGGCGTCGACGAGCGTGTCGAGCACCAGGCGCTCGGGCTGGCGCAGCCGGGTCATCACCGGCACCGAGGCGTTGGTGAACACCTCGCGGACGTCGCCGCACGAGGCGCCCCAGGCCACCGATCGGCCGTAGCGCTCCTGGGCGGCGTCGGCGACGGCCATGCGCTGCTCGCGGGTGTCCTCGCGGAAGCGGGCGATCCGCCCGGCGCGGGCGGCGGCCGGGTCGCCCTCGCCGGCGTCGGGCTCGGCCAGCGGGCCGACGACGGTGATCTCGTCCCGGTCGACGGCGATCTCGACCGGCCCGGTGAACCAGCCGTCGGGGAGCCGGCCGGCGAACCAGCCGGCCACCTCGGCGCGGTCGACCGGGGGTGCGGTGTCCGTTCCCCGCCCGCGGCCGCCGGGGCCGCGACCGCGGAACCCGGGGGCGCCCATGCGGGCGAAGGGAGAGTCGGCGAAGCGGTGGTGTCCGTACACGACGGCCTCCAGATGAGTCGCGATTACACGCTTACACGGTAACCGCGACGACGGGGCGGCACCACGGCCGGCGCTACGCCCGGAGCGGACGCCGTGCCGCCGCTCACCGATCGTCACCGGCCGGCGACGGGCACGTCATGTGCTCATCCGTGTCGCCCGGAGAGGGCCGTTTCCTGTCAACAGTGCACATGCACGGGCCCTGCGGATCGACATCCGCGGGCAAGGCGAGCCATTCCACCGGCGGGCGTGTCTGCGGATCCTTCCCGTCGTCCGCACCACCCATCCCCCTGACCCCGGGAGACCCACCATGAGCACCACCCGTACCCGCGCCGCACTGGTCCTCGCCGCCGCCGCGGCGTTCACCGGCGTCGCCCTGCCGTCGGCCTCGGCGGCGGGCTGCAGCACCGCCTGGGGCTCGCTGCCCGAGTCCGCCGTCGAGGACGGCGGGGGCACGCTCGACGACGTCCGCGCCGGCCGGCACGCCTGCTACGACCGGCTGGTCCTCGACCTCGACGGCGTCGACGCGTCCGAGGTGTCCTACGACGTGCGCTACGTGCGGGAGGTGCGGAAGGACGGCTCCGGCGAGCTGGTGCCGCTGCGCGGCGGGGCCGACCTGCAGGTGCTCGTGCACACCCCGGCCCACACGGGCAGTGGCGCGGCCACCTACGACCCGGCGAACGACGCCGAGGCCGTGGACGTGGGCGGGTACTCCACCTTCCGCCAGGTCGCGTGGGCGAACTCGTTCGAGGGCGAGAGCACCCTGGGCCTGGGCGTCCGCGCCCGGCTGCCGTTCCGGGTGATGGTCCTCGACGGCCCCGGCGACGGGTCCCGCCTCGTCGTCGACGTGGCGCACACCTGGTGAGACGCGGGGGGGGGGGGGGGGGCCCCCCCCCCCCCCCCCCCCCCCCCCCACTCCCCCGCCCCGCCGGCATCAGCCCGCCGGCGGGTCCGTCCGTCCGTCGTCGCGCTTCGGGCCCTCGATCGCGCGCGGCGCGCGGCGCAGCGTGTCGAGCAGGTCCTGGCCCGGCTGCCGCGGCTCGACCAGGTCGGCCGGGGTGTCGGGGACGACGACCTGCGGCGCGTCCGGCTCGTCGAAGCTGGCCGGCAGCCGCTTGAGGTGCTTGCTCATCGACTTGACCAGCAGGAACGCCGCGAGCAGCAGGATCAGCGTGAGCAGGGCGCCCAGCGGGCCGGACTTGCCGACGTCCTCGGGCTGCTGGACGGCCAGCACCAGGTCGAGCGCGGTCACGGGACCGGCACCTCGCTGCGGATGCCGGCGAACAGGTCGTCCTCGGGCAGCGGGGAGTCGACCAGCGACCGGGCCAGCTCGTAGTCCTCGGTGGGCCAGATCCGCTGCTGCACGTCCATCGGACAGGCGAACCAGCGGCCGTTCGGGTCGATCTGCGTCGCGTGCGCGATGAGGGCGGCGTCGCGGACCGGGAAGTACTCGGCGCAGGGCACCCGGGTGGTGACCCGGTGCGACATGTCGCGCTCGGGGTCCCAGGTGGCCAGCCACTCGGCGTAGGGCGAGTCGGCGCCGGCCTCGAGCATGGCCTCGTGCAGTGCGCGCACGCGGGTCAGCGTGAAGCCCATGTGGTAGTAGAGCTTGCTCGGCTGCCAGGGCTCGCCCAGGCCGGGGTAGCGGTCGGGGTCGCCGGCCGCCTCGAACGCCACCACCGAGACGTCGTGCGTCTTGATGTGGTCGGGGTGCGGGTAGCCGCCGCGCTCGTCGTAGGTGATCACCACGTGCGGGCGGAACCGCCGGATCAGCTCGACCAGCGGGGCGGCCGCCTCCTCGGTGGGCACCAGCGCGAAGCAGCCCTCGGGCAGCGGCGGCAGCGGGTCGCCCTCGGGCAGGCCCGAGTCGACGAAGCCCAGGAACTCCTGCTGGACGCCGAGGATCTCCCGGGCGCGCGCCATCTCCTCGACGCGCAGCTGCGGGAGGCGCTCCCAGATCTCCGGCCGGTCGAGCGCCGGGTTGAGCACGGATCCGCGCTCTCCGCCGGTCAGCGTCGCCACCATCACCTGGACGCCCTCGGCGACGTACTTGGCCATGGTCGCCGCGCCCTTGCTCGACTCGTCGTCGGGGTGGGCGTGCACGGCGAGCAGGCGCAACGAGTCCGCTTCGGTCACCCGGCCAGTGTCCCCCGAGGAGGGCGGCCGCCGCCGTGACGCCCCCCATCCGGACGGGTGGATGTGCTGCCCGTCACGCTCGATTCCGGTACGGTCCCGTCTCCCGGCGGGTCCGCGGGTCCGTGCAGGGGCCCTCCGGCCGGTGTTAGCTTGGCCGGATCGACGTCGACCGCCCCCGTCCGGGAGGCGGCCCCCGAGAGCTGCAGGAGTACCCCGCGTGACCACCCCCACTGAGAACGAGCAGGGCATCTGGCTGACCCAGGAGGCCCACGACCGGCTGAAGGCCGAGCTCGACCAGTTGGTGGCCGGTCGGCCGGCCATGGCCGCCGAGATCAACGCCCGCCGCGAGGAGGGCGACCTCAAGGAGAACGGCGGCTACCACGCCGCCAAGGAGGAGCAGGGCAAGCAGGAGGGCCGGATCCGCCAGCTCACCGACCTGCTCCGCAAGGCCCGCGTCGGCGAGCCCCCGACGACGGCGACCACCGCCGAGCTCGGCACCGTCATCACCATCCGGTTCCAGGGCGACGACGACACCGAGAAGTTCCTGCTCGGCTCGCGCGAGATCGCCGGCACCACCGACCTCGCCGTCTACTCCCCGGAGTCAGCGATGGGCTCGGCGATCCTCGGCTCGAAGCCGGGCACCACGGTCACCTACCAGGCGCCCAACGGCCGCGACATCACCGTCGAGGTCGTCGCCGTCGAGCCGTTCGTCCCCTGACCGGGGTCCGCGCCGTGGCCCGCTCCCGGCGGGCGGAGAACACCGGCTTCGTCTGCGTGCACTGCGCCGCCGACGTCCCCGCCAACACCGACGGGCACTACCGCAACCACTGCCCGGTGTGCCTGTGGTCGCTGCACGTCGACGACCTCCCCGGTGACCGGGCCAGCGAGTGCCGGCAGCCGATGGAGCCGATCGGGCTGGTCGAGAAGTCGGGCAAGGGCTGGCAGGTGGTGCACCGCTGCACGGCGTGCGGCCACCGCCAGCCCAACCGGCTCGTCCGTGACGGCAACGCCCCCGACGACCTCGACCTGGTGCTCACCCTCCCCTGGCTCTGACCTCCCACTGACGGCGTTCCCCGGGCGTCGCCGGTCCTGCAGGACCCGCGGTGCGCGAGGAACGCCGTCGCTCCACTCAAGCCGAGGCGAGGGTCCGCAGGCCCAGGTCGGCGAGGTCGAGGACGTGCACCCCGTCGTCGTCCGCCTGGACGAGTGCGCGCCCGTCCCGGACCAGGGCCGTCCCGGAGACCGGCCGCCAGGGGCGCCGGTCCACCACCGCACCGTCGTCGGTGACCCGCAGGAGGACCGAGCGGCGGCTGTCGAGGTCCGAGCGCAGGACCACCCACGTCCCCGACGCGGCGTCGCGGCCGACCCCACGGATCCCCTCCACCGGCCACGTCACGGACGCGCGCGGCACGCCGTCCCGGTCGAGGACGCGCAGCACGGACCCTCCCTCCTCGGCCTCGGCGACGGCGACCGTCTCCGGGGCCACCGCGGCGGTGAGCACCGCGAACCCCGCGAGCGGCACCCGCCGCGAGACCGGCGTCAGGTCGGCATCCGCCATCTGCAGCCACCCGGTCCCCACCAGTAGCGTCGACCGCCGGTCCAGCGCGACCACGTTGGTGACCCCCCGCAGCGACGCCAGCTCCCGGCCTGTGCCCGCGTCGAGGACGAGCGTCGGCTGGCTCGCGTACCCGACGGCGACCCGGCCGCCGGTCAACGCGGTCAGTCCCTCCACGTTCCGGCGCGCGCGGTTCTGCCAGATCCGGAAGCCGTCCAGGGCGTAGCCGCAGACGCCGTGCCGCGTCCAGGCGCCCGTCACCACGACCGGCTCCGGCTCGGCGACGAGGGCCAGCCGGGTGCCGCCCGCATCCAGGACGGTGTCAAGGCCGGTGACGTGCCCGCCTCGGGACAGTGACCAGACGTCGACCGTGCGCTCCCACGACCCCGTCGCCACGAGGTCGTCGTCCCAGGGCGCGGCGGCGACGCGCCAGACCCAGCGGTGCGCCGGCCGGGTCACGCCGGAGCGAGGCCGCGGCGGCGCAGGAGCGGGCCCGGGTCGGCGTCGCGGCCGCGGACCGCGCGGAAGGCCTCCAGCGGGTCCACCGACCCGCCCACCGCCAGCAGCCGATCGCGGAAGACGTCGCCGTTCTCCCGCCGCAGCCCGCCGTGCTCGCGGAACCACTCGACCGTGTCGGCGTCGAGCACCTCCGACCAGATGTAGGAGTAGTAGCCCGCCGCGTAGCCGCCGGCGAAGACGTGCTGGAAGTACGTCGTCCGGTAGCGCGGCGGCACGAGGTCGGAGGCGACGCCGGCCTCCTCGAGCGCGCGCCGCTCGAACTCGGCCGGGTCGCCGACCTCGGTCTCCGGCGTGATGCGGTGCCAGGCCTGGTCGAGCAGCGTGGCCGCCAGGTACTCCAGCGTCGCGAAGCCCTCGCCCCACAGCCGGGCGGCCTCGATCGCCTCGACGACGTCGCCCGGCAGCGGCTCGCCCGTCTCGACGTGCCGGGCGTAGTGCCCGAGCACCTCCGGCCAGGTCGCCCACATCTCGTTGACCTGGCTCGGGAACTCCACGAAGTCGCGCGGCACCGCGGTGCCGGCGAAGCGCGGGTAGGTGACCGCGGAGCTCAGACCGTGCAGCGCGTGGCCGAACTCGTGGAACAGCGTGTCCACCTCGTCGAGGGTGAGCAGCGTGGGCCGGCCCTCCGGCGCGGGCGCCACGTTGAGGTTGTTCACCACGACCGGCCGCGTGCCGAGCAGCCGCGACTGGGTGACGAACGAGCTCATCCACGCCCCGCCGCGCTTGCCCTCGCGGGCCAGGAAGTCGCCGAGGTAGAGCCCGACCTCCGCGCCGTCGGGGCCGGTGACCTCCCAGACCCGGACGTCGGGGTGGTAGCCGGCGAGGTCGGGGCGGGCGGTGAACCGGAAGCCGTACAGCAGCTCGGCGGCGCGGAAGACGCCGTCGACGAGCACCCGGTCGAGCTCGAACCACGGCCGCAGGGCCGCCCGGTCGACCGAGTAGCGCTCGGCCCGGACCCGCTCGCTGTAGAACGCCCAGTCCCACGCGGCGAGGTCGGTCACGCCGTCGAGGGCGGCCACCTCGGCGAGCACCTCGGCCTCGGCGCGGGCGTTGGCCGTCGACGGGCCGACCATCGACGAGAGCATCGCGTCGACGGCGGCGGTGCTGCCCGCGGTCTGGTCGGCGAGGACCAGGTCGGCGTGGGTGGCGAAGCCGAGCAGGCGCGCCCGCTCGGCCCGGACCCGGGCGATGCGCGCGGCCACCGGCCCGTTGTCGTGCTCCCCCGCCGACGCGCGGCCCGCCGAGGCCTCGAACACCCGCCGGCGCAGCGCCCGGTTCCGCAGCTTCGCGAGCGCGGGCTGGCCGGTGGGCAGCAGCAGTGGCAGCAGGTACCCGTCGAGGCCGCGGTCGGCGGCGGCGCGGGCGGCCGAGGCGACCTCCTCGTCGGACAGGCCGTCGAGCTCGGCGGCGTCGGCGACGCGCACCGCGGCGGCCTCGGTGGCCAGCTGCAGGTTCTGCCCGAACTGCGTGGACAGCTCCGACAGCTCGCGGTTGAGCTCCGACAGCCGCGCGCGGCCGGCGTCGTCCAGGCGGGCGCCGGCCAGCACGCGGTCGAGGTGGTGCCGCTCGACCAGCCGGACCGCCTCGGCGTCGAGGCCCGCGCCGTGCCGCGCCTCGTGGACCGCGTCGATGCGGGCGAACAGCACCGGGTCCAGCCGCAGCGCGTCGGCGTGCGCGGCCTCCAGCGGCGCGAGCTCGCGCTCTATCTCCCGCAGCCGCGGGGTCGACAGCGACGAGGCGAGGTTGCCGAACACCGCCTCGGCCCGGCGCAGCAGCGCACCCGAGCGCTCCAAGGCGACGACCGTGTTCTCGAAGGTGGGCGGCTCCGCCGAGCCGGTGATCGCCGCCAGCTCGGCGCGCTGCCCGGCCATCCCGGCGAGGATCGCCTCGCGGCAGTGCTCGAGCGTGACGTCGGCGAACGGCGGCAGCCAGTACGGCAGCGGCGACTCGGCGGACAGCGGGTTGTCGGCGGACAGGGCGGCGGCAGGCTCGGCGCTCATCGGCGTCCATCCTGCGCCGACCCGGACCGTCGGACACCAGTGGCCCGGAACCGGTCCGGTTCCGGGCCACCCGGGTACGACGTCCGCCGGCACGGTCCGGCGCCCACTCGTCCCGGCGGCGGCGCCGCCGCCGGGACGGGTGGGACTACCGCGAGGCGGTGCGCTCGTAGAGGCGGACCGACAGCGGCACGAAGACCGCGAGGATGACCGCCGTCCAGATGAGCGTGTAGAGCACCGGGTTCTGCAGCGCCCACGCGTCGGGCACCGGGTAGTCGGCCGGCATGTTGCCGAACAGCTCGCGGGCGGCGAGCGTCACCGACGAGACCGGGTTCCACTCCGCGAACGTGCGCAGCACCGACGGGAACGTCTCCAGCGGCACGAAGGTGTTCGCGATGAACGTCAGCGGGAAGATCACGATGAAGCTGGCGTTGTTGACCACCTCGGGCGTGCGGACCAGCAGCCCGACCACCGCCATCAGCCACGAGATCGCGTAGGCGAAGGCGAGCAGGACGAGGAAGCCGCCCACCGCCTCGACGAACGAGGAGTTGATCCGCCAGCCGACCACCAGGCCGGTCAGCGCCATCACCGCGATCGAGATGACGTTCAGCCCCGCGTCGGCGACCGTGCGCCCGACGAGCACCGCCGCCCGGGACATCGGCAGCGACCGGAACCGGTCGATGAGCCCCTTCTGCAGGTCCTCGGCGATGCTCGCGCCGGTGACCGTGGAGCCGAAGACGACGGTCTGGGCGAAGATGCCCGGCAGCAGGAACTCCGCGTAGCTCACGCCCTGCGGCAGGCCGCCGATCGCGCCGCCGAACACGTAGCGGAACAGCACCACGAACATGATCGGCGACAGCGTGGCGAACACGATCAGGTCGGGGACCCGCTTGACCTTGATCAGGTTGCGCTTGGTGATGACGACGCTGTCGGACAGCGTCGCGGACAGCGAGCTCATCGCACGTCTCCCGTCGGGACCGGCTGGGCGGGGGTCTGGTCGGTGCCGCGCTCCCCGGCCTCCTCGGCGCGGTCCTCCGCGGCCCTGTCCTCGGCGGCCCTGTCCTCGGCGGCGTGGCCGGTGAGCGCGAGGAACACGTCGTCGAGGTCGGGGCGGCGCAGCCCGACGTCGAAGATGTCGGCGGTGTGCCCGTCGAGGCGGGCCAGCGCCTCGGCCAGCACCTCGGCTCCCCCGCTGACCGGGATGCTCAGCCGGCGGGCCTGCTCGTCGACGTGCGGCTCGTCGACCGCCAGCGGCCGCAGCCGCTCCACCATCTGCGGCAGCGCCCCGGCGTCGGTGACCGCGAACTCCAGCCGCTGGCCGCCGACCTGCGCCTTGAGCTCGTCGGCGGTGCCCCGGGCGATCACCCGGCCGCGGTCGATGACGACCATCCCGTCGGCCAGCCGGTCGGCCTCCTCCAGGTACTGGGTGGTCAGCAGGATCGTCGTCCCGCCGCCGGCGAGGTCGGCGATGAACTCCCACATGCCCTGCCGGCTGCGTGGGTCCAGGCCGGTGGTCGGCTCGTCGAGGAAGAGCACCCGGGGCCGCGCGATGAGCGAGGCGGCGATGTCGAGCCGCCGGCGCATGCCGCCGGAGTAGGTCTTGGCCGGCCGGGACGCGGCGTCGGTGAGGTCGAAGCGCTCGAGCAGCTCCTGCGCCCGGGCGCGCGACTCCCGTTTCCCGAGCCGGTACAGCCGCCCCACCATCTCCAGGTTCTCGAACCCGGTGAGGTACTCGTCGACCGCGGCGTACTGCCCGGTCAGGCCGATCACCGCGCGGACCCTGTCCGGCTCCCGGACGACGTCGACCCCGGCCACCTCCGCGCGCCCGCCGTCGGGCTGCAGCAGCGTGGTGAGGATGCGGACGACCGTGGTCTTGCCCGCACCGTTGGGCCCCAGGAGGCCGAGGACGCTGCCCTCCGGGACGGTCAGGTCCACCCCCGCCAGGGCGGTGTTGGACCCGAAGCGTTTCTGCAGTCCCTCGACGAGGATCGCGTCGCTCATGCGGGCCACGCTAGGTGTGAGGACCGACACTTCCGGAGCCCTGTTCGCGGGCGGCGTAGCTGAGGCACGTCCTGTCGACCGCGGGCGCACCGCGAACTCATCGCGACGCCGACGATCAGTCCTCCGTGGGGGCGAACCCGGCCTGCTCCAGGGCCGTGACGACGGCGCCCGCGTGGTCGGGGCCGCGGGTCTCGAGCACCACGAACACCTCCACCTGGCCGAGGTCGAGCCGGGTCGCCGTCCGCTCGTGCTCGACCTCCAGCACGTTGGCGCCCACGCCGGCGAGCACCGACAGCACCGCCGCGAGCGAGCCGGGCCGGTCGGGCACGCGCAGCGTCAGCCGCAGGTAGCGCCCGGCGGCGGCCATGCCGTGCTGCACCACCTTGAGCAGCAGCACCGGGTCGATGTTGCCGCCGGAGACCACCGCGACCACCGGCGGCGGGAACGCCGCCGGGTCGGCGAGCACCGCGGCCACCGCCGCCACCCCGGCCGGCTCGACGACGAGCTTGGCCCGCTCCAGGCAGAACAGCAGGGCGCGGGAGAGGTCCTCCTCGCTGACCGTGCGCACCTCGTCGACGAGGTCCCGCACGTGCGCCAACGTCGTCTCGCCCGGCGACCCGACCGCGATCCCGTCGGCCATCGTCGCCATCCCCGACAGCGCGACCGGCCGGCCGGCGGCCAGCGACCCGGGGAACGCGGCGGCCGCGGCCGCCTGCACCGCCACCACCCGCACGCCCGGCTTCCGCTCCTTCACCGCCGCGGCGACCCCGGACACAAGCCCGCCGCCACCGGTGCACACGACGACGGTGGCGACGTCGGGGCACTGGTCGAGCACCTCGAGGCCCACGGTGCCCTGCCCGGCGATGACGTCGGGGTGCTCGAAGGGGTGGATGAACACCGCCCCGGTCTCCTCGGCGTGGGCGACGGCGGCCTCCAGCGCGGCGGTGAGGTCGGCGCCGTGCAGCCGAGCGTCGGCCCCGTAGGACCGGGTGGCGGCCACCTTGGGCAGCGGCGCGGTCTCGGGCATGAAGACGGTGGCGCGCACGCCGAGCATCCGCGCCGCCAGCGCCACGCCCTGCGCGTGGTTGCCCGCGCTGGCCGCGACGACGCCGCGCGCCCGCTCCTCCGCCGTCAGCCGGGACAGCCGCACGTAGGCGCCGCGGAACTTGAACGAGCCGGTGTGCTGCAGGTTCTCGCACTTGAGGTGCACCGGGCCGCCGACCTGCTCGGCCAGCGCCCGCGAGTGCTCGAGCGGCGTCCGGCGCGCCACCCCCTCGAGGAGGGCGGCCGCGGCCGCGACGTCGTCGCCACTGGTCAGCCGCACCACGGCAGGCATCCTCCCAGGCCGGATGCCGGCCTCCGGGCATCCCCGCATCGCCGCAGGTCGTCGTACCGTGGCTGAGGTGACGGACGTCGCGACAGCGCACACCCCACCCGCACCCACGACACTCGGCGCGCTCCGCGACAGCGGGGCCGCCTTCCGGCCGGTCAAGGCCGAGATCCGCGCCAACCTGCTCGCCCGCCTCGGCGCCGGCGAGCCCACCCTCCCCGGCATCGTCGGCTTCGAGGACACCGTCGTCCCCGAGGTCGAGCGGGCCCTCATCGCCGGTCACGACCTCGTCCTGCTCGGCGAGCGCGGTCAGGGCAAGACCCGCCTCATCCGCACGCTCGTCGGCCTGCTCGACGAGTGGACGCCCGTGCTGGCCGGCAGCGAGCTCAACGAGCACCCGCTGGCCCCGATCAGCGTGTGGGCGCACCGCCAGATCGCCGAGCACGGTGACGACACCCCGGTCACCTGGCTGCACCGCAGCGAGCGGTTCGGCGAGAAGCTGGCCACGCCCGACACCAGCGTCGGCGACCTGATCGGCGACGTCGACCCGATCAAGGTGGCCGAGGGCCGCACCCTGGGCGACCCGGAGACGGTGCACTACGGCCTGGTGCCGCGCACCAACCGCGGCATCTTCAGCGTCAACGAGCTGCCCGACCTCGCCGAGCGCATCCAGGTCGCGCTGCTCAACGTGCTCGAGGAGCGCGACATCCAGATCCGCGGCTACCGCGTGCGGCTGCCGCTGGACCTGCTGCTGGTCGCCAGCGCCAACCCCGAGGACTACACCAACCGCGGGCGGATCATCACCCCGCTCAAGGACCGCTTCGGCGCCGAGGTGCGCACCCACTACCCGATCGAGCTCGCCGACGAGATCCGCCTGCTGCACCAGGAGGCGCAGACCAGCGGGCTGGGCGCGCCGACCGGCCACGACGGCTTCGACGCCCCCGTCGTCCCGCAGCACCTCGTGGAGATCGTCGCCCGCTTCACCCGGCTGGTGCGCGAGTCCAGCCACGTCGACCAGCGCTCCGGCGTCAGCGCCCGGTTCGCCATCGCGGGCCTGGAGACCGTCGCCGCCTCCGCCGTCCGGCGGGCCGCGATCGCCGGGGAGACCCGGCCGGTGGCGCGGGTGGTCGACCTGCCGGGGATCGTCCCGGCCAGCCGCGGCAAGGTCGAGTTCGCCGACGCGGGCTCCGACCCCGACGACGACCGCGAGCTCGAGGTGCTCGAGCACCTGCTCCGGCAGGCCACCGCGCAGACGTTCCGCGCCCGCTGCGGCGGGCTGGACCTGACCGGCCTGCAGGAGCACTTCACCGGCGGGGAGACCGTCGAGTCCGGCGAGCTGGTGCCCGGCGCGGCGCTGCTCGGCCAGCTCGGCACCGTCCCGCGCCTGGCCGAGCTGCTCGGGCGCCTGGGCGTGCCGGAGGGCGAGGAGTCGGCCGAGCAGGCCGCGGCCGCCGTCGAGTTCGCGCTCGAGGGCCTCTACCTCACCCGCCGGCTGGCCAAGGACACCGACGGCACCCGCACGGTCTACGGGGCCTGACGTGCCACGCCGGCCCGGCAAGGGGTACCGCTACGGTCGCTGGCGGGGCGGGCCCGACCCGCTGGCCCCGCCCTACGACCTGGGCAGCGCCGTCGACGAGATCGGCGACTCCGTCCTCGGCGGCAGCGGCGTGCGCGAGGCGCTGCGCGAGCTGCTGCGCCGCGGGATGGACGGCCGGCGCGGGCTCGACGAGCTGCGCCGCTCGGTGCGCGACCGGCTGCGGCAGGCCCGCAGCGCCGGGCGCATGGACGGCACGCTGCAGGAGGTCCGCGAGCTGCTCGACCGCGCGCTGGACGCCGAGCGGCGCGAGCTGTTCCCCGACCCCGACGACGGCGCGCGGCTGGCCGAGGCCGAGCTCGACGCGCTGCCGGAGGACACCGCGGGCGCCGTGCGGGCGCTCAAGGACTACCCGTTCCGCTCGGGCGAGGCCCGGCAGGCCTACGAGCAGATCCAGGACCTGCTGCGGCGCGAGGTGCTCGACAGCTCCTTCGCCAACATGAAGCAGGCGCTGGAGAACGCGACCGAGCAGGACGTGCAGGCGGTGCGCGACATGGTCGCCGACCTGTCGCGGCTGGTCGACGCGCACAACCGCGGCGAGGACACCGACGAGCAGTTCCGCGAGTTCATGGACGAGCACGGGCAGTTCTTCCCCGACGACCCGCAGTCGGTGGACGAGCTGATCGACTCCCTCGCCCGCCGGGCCGCCGCGCAGGAGCGGATGATGGCCGGCCTCTCCCCCGAGCAGCGGGCCGAGTTGGCCGACCTCATGGCCCAGACCATGTCCGACATGGGCCTGGCCAGCGAGATGGCCCACCTGCAGGACGCGCTGCGCCAGGCGCGGCCCGACCTGCCGTGGGGCCAGCGCGGCCAGGTGCCCGACGGCGAGCAGGCCCTCGGCCTCGGCGACGCCACCAGCGCCGTCGCCGAGCTCGCCGACCTGGAGGCGCTGTCCAACCAGCTCTCCCAGGGCTACGCCGGCGCCTCGCTGGCCGACGTCGACGAGGAGCTGCTGGAGCAGGCACTGGGCCGGGAGGCGGTCGACGACCTCGCGGCGCTGCGGCAGATGGAGCGCGAGCTCGAGCGGCAGGGCCACCTCGTCCGGCGGGACGGCAAGCTGGAGCTCTCCCCCAAGGCGGTCCGCCGGCTGGGCGCCACCGCCCTGCGGCGGGTGTTCGCGAAGCTCGACGCCACCGGGCGGGGCGAGCACGACGTCGCCGACGCCGGGGCCGCGGGCGAGCTCACCGGCGGCTCGCGGGAGTGGCGGTTCGGCGACGAGCAGCCGCTCGACGTCGTCCGCACCGTCCGCAACGCCGTCCTCCGCACCGCCGGGGAGCCGCGCGGCGAGCGGCGGGTGCGCATCGCCGTCGAGGACTTCGAGGTGGTGGAGACCGAGCGGCGCACCGGGGCCGCGGTCGCCCTGCTGGTCGACCTCTCCTACTCGATGGCGCTGCGCGGCACGTGGGGCGCGGCCAAGTCGACGGCGATGGCCCTGCACTCGCTGGTGACCACGCGGTTCCCGCAGGACGCCATCCAGATCATCGGCTTCTCCTCCACCGCGCAGGTGCTGCGGCCGGAGACGCTCGCGGAGCTCAGCGTGGACACGCTGCAGGGCACCAACCTGCAGCACGGGCTGATGCTGGCCCGCCGGTTCCTGGCGCAGCACCGCGACGCCGAGCCGGTGGTCCTGGTGGTCACCGACGGCGAGCCGACGGCGCACCTGGAGGAGGACGGGACGCCGTACTTCTGCTGGCCGCCGATGCCCGAGACGATCGCCAAGACCGTCGCCGAGGTGGAGCGGGTGGCCCGCTCCGGCGCGACGCTCAACGTGTTCGCGCTCGACCCGGAGCCCGGGCTGGTGCACTTCGTCCACGACATCACCGCGCGCGCGGGCGGCCGGGTGTTCACCCCGGACAGCGATCGGCTCGGCGAGTACGTCGTCGCCGACTACCTGCGCACGCGGAGGGGACGCCGGGCGCGGTGACCGTGACGGTCGGGCAGGTCGGCCCCGACGTCGTCCTCCCGCTGCGCAGCGTCGTGCTGCGCGACGGCGGGCCGGCCGGCCTGCCCGGCGACGACGACCCGGCCACCGTGCACCTGGCCGCCCGCACCGCCGACGGGCGGGTGGCCGGCGTGGTGCGCCTCTCCCCCGCCCCGTGCCCGTGGCGGCCCGACGCCCGCGCGCCGTGGCAGCTGCGGGCCATGGCCACCGACCCGGCCGTCCGCGGCACCGGCGCCGGGCGGGCGCTGGTCGCGGCCGGGCTGGCGCTGGTGGGCGACCGCAGCGGGGACCTGGTGTGGTGCAACGCCCGGACCGGTGCGGCCGGCTTCTACCAGCGGCTGGGGTTCACCGTGGTCACCGGGGAGTTCGACGTGCCGCCGATCGGGCCGCACGTCGGCATGCTCACCGCGGTACCGGGTGCGACCCGCTCGAGCTGATGCCCGGGATCCGCCCCGCCCGGAACGCGTCGACGAACAGCCGGTGGTCGTCCTGCGTCTGCCGGGCGTAGGAGTGCGCGAAGGCCACCATGTCGTCGAGGAACTCGTCGCGCCGCCCGCCGACGAGCGCGACGACGGCGTCCTCGGTCTGGAAGTCGACCAGCGTGTGGTCGCTGTCGGCGTCGCCGACGCAGTGCATCTTCGCCGTCGCCCGGCCGAGCTGGACCAGCACCGGCGCGATCTCCTCGGGCTCGGTGAGGTCGTCCCAGTCGAGGTCGTTCTCGTACGGCGAGAGCTCCTGCACGACGAACCCGACGCCGCCGATCTCGGTGTGCCCGAGGAACTGCGAGGCGTTGGACTGCAGCGCCCGCTGGCTGACCGCCGTCCGGTGCCCGTGGTGCTCGAAGTGGGCGGCGACGGCGGGGTCGCGCACGATGCGGCTCGGCGCGGCCACGTTGCCCTGCTTGATCGACAGGACGACGTCGTTCTCCAGCGCCTGGTCGTAGCCCTCGAGCAACACGTTGTAGGCGGGCAGGCCGGCGCTGCCGATGCCGAAGCCGCCGGTGCCGATGACGTCCTTCACGTCGTAGGCGACGTCGCGGCGGCGCGCCGGCGGGTGCACGGTCCCCCGCCAGCGCTCCAGCGCCGCGAGCACCCGGTCGCGCTCGGCGTCGTCGAGCCGGCGGGCCCGGCCGCCGTCGGCGAACCGGCGCTGGTAGTCCTCGACGACGGTCATCCGGTCCAGCAGCGAGGCGCGGGTGCGCGTCGTCGTCTCGAGGATCGCCTGGCGCACCGCGCCCTCGGTGTCGGCGGCGGTGAGGGCGAAGGAGCGGTCGTCGTCGGAGCGGGTGAACGCCTCGACCTGGTCGAGGTAGGCGGTCAGGTAGGTGCGCAGCAGGTCGGAGATGACGTCGTCGCCGAGCGCCTTGCGCCAGGCCAGCAGCGCGAAGCTCGCGACGAACCGCCGCAGGTCCCAGCTGACGTGCCCGACGTAGGCCTCGTCGAAGTCGTTGACGTCGAAGACGATGCGGCCCGCACCGTCCATGTAGGTGCCGAAGTTCTCCGCGTGCAGGTCGCCCTGGATCCACACCCGGCTGGTGCGCTCGTCGGCCCACCGGTCGTCGAGGACGTCCATGTCGGCGTAGAACAGACAGGCACTCCCCCGGTAGAACGCGAACGGGTCGGCCGCCATCTTGCGGAACTTCGTGCGGAACGCGTCGGCGTCGGCGGCCATCAGCTCGGAGAAGGCGTCGACCAGCACGTCGACGATGAGCTGCGACCGGTCACCGGGGGTTCCGCCGGCGGACACCCGTCGGGGGGATTCGGACACGGGGGGCACCGTAGAGGCTGGATAGCCTGCAGGACAGGTGGTTGCGGGGCGCGACGATCGGGGTGGCGGTGACGCGAGCGGGAAGGGCACGACGGCTGGTGGCCGGTGCCGCGTACGGCGGCGGGGGCCTCGGCCTCGCCGGCGCCGGCCTGCTCGCCGTGCTGCGCCTGGAGGCCCGCGCCGCGCGGCGGCGCGTGGAGTCCCGCACCTCCAAGCAGGAGCCCCCGACCGGCGACGGCGTCTACGGCCGCGGGCGCGGGCGGGTCAAGCCGCTCGTGTTCGTCGTGCTGGGCGACTCCAGCGCCGTCGGCCTCGGTGTCGAGCGGGCCGGGGAGACGCCCGGCGTCCTGCTCGCCGCGGCGCTGGCCGAGCTGGCCGAGCGCCCGGTGCGGCTGGTGCGGGTCGCGGTCTCCGGCTCGGAGTCCTACGAGCTCGACCCGCAGGTCGAGCGGGCGCTGGCGGTACGGCCCGACCTCGCGCTGATCATGATCGGCGCCAACGACGTCACCTCCCGCACCCGGCCGTCGGTGTCGGTGCGCCACCTCGCCGACGCGGTGCGGCGGCTGCGGGAGGCCGGCGCGCAGGTCGTCGTCGGCACCTGCCCCGACCTCGGCACCATCCGGCCGATCGGCCAGCCGCTGCGGCTGCTCGCGCGGCGCTGGAGCCGGCAGCTGGCCGCCGCGCAGACCATCGCCGTCGTGGAGGCCGGCGGCCGGACCGTGTCCCTCGGGTCCGTGCTCGGCCCCTCCTTCGCCCAGGACCGGTCGCTGTTCAGCGTCGACGAGTTCCACCCCAGCGCCGCCGGCTACGCCTCGGCCGCCGCCGTGCTGCTGCCGGCGCTGGCCGACGCGGTCGGCGTCTGGCCAGAGCGGGCCGACCGGCGGCGGCTGCGCCGGGGCACCGTCCGCCCGGTGGCACGCGCCGCGGCGCGCGCGGCCGGGCGCACCGGCACCGAGGTCCGCGCCACCGAGGTGCGCGGCTCCGGCACCGGCCCGCTGGGCACCTGGGCGCGGCTGCTGCGCCGCCGGCCCTCCGACCTGCCGGTACCCGCGGAGGTCGGCGAGGCGGACGGGCTGCCCGTCGGCTGACCGCCGCGTGACACGGAACACAGCGGCGATCTGTTCCGGCCGCACCCGCGACCGGCGGCCTACCCGGGGGTAGTTTCCGGGGTGACCCGACACCCGGCACGCACCGGCCGGGAGCCCGCCTCACCGTGGAGGACCCCATGCCCGAAGCCGTCATCGTCGCGACCGCCCGCTCGCCCATCGGCCGCGCGTTCAAGGGGTCGCTCAAGGACTTCCGGCCCGACGACCTCACCGCCACCATCGTCCGGGCGGCGCTGGACAAGGTGCCGGCGCTCGACCCCACCGACATCGACGACCTGATCCTGGGCTGCGGCCTCCCCGGCGGGGAGCAGGGCCACAACATGGGCCGCGTCGTCAGCGTCCTCCTCGGCATGGACCACCTGCCGGGCACGACGATCACCCGCTACTGCTCGTCGTCGCTGCAGACCACCCGCATGGCGATGCACGCCATCAAGGCCGGCGAGGGTGACGTGTTCATCTCCGCCGGCGTGGAGATGGTGTCGCGCTTCGTGAAGGGCAACAGCGACTCGCTGCCCGACACCCACAACCCGGTCTTCGCCGACGCGCAGGCCCGGGTGGCCAAGACCGCCGAGAGCGGCGCCGACTCCTGGACCGACCCGCGCGAGAACGGCGAGATCCCCGACATCTACGTCGCGATGGGGCAGACCGCCGAGAACCTGGCGCTGCTCAAGGACGTCTCCCGCCAGGAGATGGACGAGTTCGCCGTCCGCAGCCAGAACCTGGCCGAGAAGGCCATCGCCGAGGGCTTCTGGGAGCGGGAGATCACCCCGGTCACGACGCCCGACGGCACCGTCGTCAGCAAGGACGACGGCCCGCGCGCCGGCACCACCCTCGAGGGCATCTCCGGCCTCAAGCCGGTCTTCCGCCCCGACGGCCGGGTGACCGCCGGCAACGCCTGCCCGCTCAACGACGGCGCCGCCGCCGTGGTGGTCATGAGCGACACCAAGGCCCGCGACCTCGGCCTGACCCCGCTGGCCCGTGTCGTCTCCACCGCCGTCACCGGCCTGTCGCCGGAGATCATGGGCTACGGCCCGGTCGACGCCTCGAAGCTCGCGCTGCAGCGGGCCGGCATGACCATCGACGACATCGACCTGGTCGAGATCAACGAGGCCTTCGCCGCGCAGGTCATCCCCAGCTACCGCGACCTGGGCATCGACATCGACAAGCTCAACGTGCACGGCGGCGCCATCGCCGTGGGCCACCCCTTCGGCATGACCGGCGCCCGCATCACGGGCACGCTCCTCAACGGCCTGCAGACGAAGGACGGGACCTTCGGCCTGGAGACCATGTGCGTCGGCGGCGGCATGGGCATGGCCATGGTGCTCGAGCGCCTCTCCTGACGTGGGCCGGGGCCGGTCCGCCGACCGGCCCCGGACACGACAGTGGCCCGGTCCCCTCGCGGGGACCGGGCCACTGTCGTGTGGGGCGCCCCGCCGCCGGGGCGACGGGGCCGGTGCTCAGTTGTCCTGGAAGTAGGACAGCAGGCGCAGGATCTCCAGGTACAGCCAGACGACCGTGACGAGCAGGCCGAAGGCGACGTACCAGGCGAACTTGGCCGGGGCACCGCGGCGGATGGCCTGGTCGGCCATGTCGAAGTCGAGCAGCAGCGTGAAGGCCGCCACACCGATCACGACGAGGCTGAACACGATGGCCAGCGGGCCACCGTCACGCAGGCCCAGGCCGCCGGGGACGAAGAACGACACCAGCAGGTTGACCAGCACGAGGGCGAGGACACCGAACAGCGCGCCCACGACCCAGCGGGTCAGCTTGGGGGTGACCCGGATGGCGCCGGTCTTGTAGACCACCAGCATGCCGGCGAAGACGCCGAAGGTGCCGATGACCGCCTGGACGACGATGCCCGGGTAGATGGTGTTGAAGGCCTCGCTGATCGCGCCGAGCGCGACACCGTAGAGCGCGCCGTAGGCCAGCGTGGCCGCCGGGTTGGCGATCTGCTTGAAGCTGATCACCAGGCCCAGGACGAAGGCCACGAGGACCGCGGGCAGCGCCAGGCCCCAGGCCGCCTGGCCGGGCAGGGCCCAGACGACGGCGGCGGCCAGGACGGTGACCAGGAAGGACAGGCCCGTCTTCTGGACGACATCGTCCATCGTCATGTAGCGGGTGGCCGGGCCGGCCGGGGCCGGGGCACCGTACTGCTGGCCGTACTGCTGGTCGTAGCCCTGCGGGGCGCCGTACGGCTGGCCGTAGGGCTGGGGCTGACCGTAGCCGGGAGCGGCGTAGCCCTGCTGGCCGTACGGCTGCCCGTACTGCTGGCCGTAGCCGGGAGCGCCGTACCCCTGCTGTCCGCTGCCGTTGGCGGCGTTGGCGAAGCCCCGGCCGAAGACCGGGTTGGAGCTGGGCATCGTCATCTCCTCGAGGTGACTGGTCGGTCGGTGGGCTGCACCCTCGCATCCCACTCGGTTCCTACAACGTCGCACGTGGCCTGGACGTTCCGCGCGCGACACGGTCACCCGTGCGGTGGAGACGGTCCTCCCGACGGCCCCTGGACGGCCCCGGGGACGGCCGTGGCGCCGCCCCCCGGAGGGGACGGCGCCACGGGTCGTGGAGCTGGGTCAGACGGTGTCGCCGTGGCTGTGCTCGTGGTCGTGCGCGAGCCCGCCGCCGCCGGTCTCCTTGCCGGCCGGCTGGCGGAAGTCGCGGTCGGCCGGGTCACCCTGGAAGGTGCCGCCCGGGACCGGCTGCCCCGTCACACCGTTCACCCGCGAGGTGTCGTAGGCCAGGGTCAGCACCGCGTAGGCGATGGCGTCGGAGTTGGTGTCCAGCGCCACGCGGTTGACGTTCGCCAGCGTGTCCCCGACCTGGTGGTAGTTCGGGTCGTAGGCCACGCCCGCCTGGCCGCCGTAGTCGGCGGCCTGCTCCGGCGTCTTGACGCCCTCGGCGCCGGTGAACAGGCCACCCGAGGGGATGCCGGCGAGGATGAACGCCTGGTAGTCGCTGCGGCCGCTGAACTCGGTGGCCTCGTAGGGCAGCTGCCGCCGCTCGAAGTAGTCCTCGAGCACGTACTCGATCTGGTCGGAGCCCTCGGGGACCGTGACCGGCGCGGTGAACGCCGACTGGTCGCCGTCGTAGATGAACCGGGCGAAGTTCGGCGAGCCGACCATGTCGAAGTTCAGGTACAGGCCGATGTCGGCGATCTGCTGCTCCGACAGCTGCGAGACGTAGTGGTTGGAGCCGAGCAGGCCGTACTCCTCGGCGCCCCACCAGGCGAAGCGCACGGTGTTCTGCGGCTTGGTCTTGGCGATGTTCTGCGCGACCTCGAGGATCGCCGCGCTGCCGGAGCCGTTGTCGTTGATGCCCGGGCCCGCCGCGACGGAGTCCAGGTGCGCACCGGCCATGACGACGTTGTCGCTGGTGCGGCCGCGCAGCTCGGCGATGACGTTCTCGGTCTCGCGGACCTCGCTGGTCGTCGTCGTGGAGATCCGGACGACGTCGCCCTGCAGGTCCACACCGGTGGCGTAGCTCACGCCGACGACCGGCACCGCGTCCTCGATCGGCGCGCCGAGCGTGGGGTTGAGCAGGATCTCACGCCCGGGCTGGCCCTCGTTGAACAGGACGACGCCGATGGCCCCGGCCTCGATGGCGTTCTCCACCTTGATGCCGAAGGCGCAGGTGCCCCGCTGCAGCAGGGCGATGTTGCCCTCGACGAAGGTCTCGAAGTCCGCGGCCTCGCAGCCGCTGGTGTTGCCGTTGGCCGCGGGGGTCGGCGGGATGACGACGTCGACGGCCTGGACGGTGGCCTCGGCGGTGCCGCTGCCGGAGTAGGTGGCGACCGCGTAGTCGGTGTTCTCGACGTAGGTGACCGGGTCGGGCGAGATCCGGCTGAAGGAACTCGGCGCGGTCTGCTCGAAGAACGGGAACTCGAACGGCTGCCGGGTCACGGTGTAGCCCGACGCCTCGAGCTGGCCGGTCACGTAGTCGGCGGAGGCCGTGTAGCCGGGGCTGCCCGAGACGCGGGTGCCACCGTTGGCGGTGGCGATGTCCTGGAGGGCCTGCAGGTGCTGGGTGACGCCGTCGACCGTGACGCACTCGGTCAGCTTGGCGACGGTGTTGTTGTTGCGGTTCTCGCAGGCGTTGCCGCCGGCCGTGGCGGGCAGGGCGGCGACGACGCTGCCGGCGAGAGCGAGCACACCGGCGCTGCCGATCACGGCGGCGCGTGACCGGCGGGACGGGTGGGACTGGGTCATGGACGTCTGGTTCCCCTCGAGACGGCGGAGTGAGCTCCGTTGCTCACGGGGAGTCACCCTGCCAAATCGGTCACGGGGGACGTCAAGCCCTGTCTTTCCTGCGGTCCATGGTGTAGTGCACCGCAGATCCTGCGGTGCCCCCGGTGGGACTCGAACCCACACTGCGACCCTTTTAAGGGGCCTGCCTCTGCCGATTGGGCCACGGGGGCGTGCGGGCGACCGGCGCCCGCGGGCGGCGTCAGCCGGCCTGCATCCGCTCGGCTCCCGGCCGGCCGGGGACCAGCCCGGCGGCGGTGACGAACTCGCGGCGCGGGTCCTGCAGTTGCCCCAGGGCGATGACCTCGCGGCGGAACACCGAGGCCAGCGCCCAGTCGGCGACCACCCGGGCCTTGCGGTTGAACGTCGGCACCCGGCTCACGTGGTAGGCGCGGTGCATGAACCACGCGGGCCACCCCTTGAGCTTGACCCCGTAGACCTGCGCCACGCCCTCGTGCAGCCCGAGGCTGGCCACCGACCCGGCGTAGGCGTGCCGGTAGGGCCGTGGCTCCTCGCCGCGCAGCACGGCGACGACGTTGTCGGCCAGCCGCTTGGCCTGGCGGACCGCGTGCTGCGCGTTGGGCGCGGTGGTGGCGCCGGGCGTGTCCTTCGTCAGGTCCGGGACGGCGGCGAGGTCGCCGGCGGCCCAGGCGTCCTCCAGGCCGCTGACCTGCAGCGTGGGCTCGCAGCGCACCCGGCCCCGCTCGTCGAGGGGCAGGTCGGTCTCGGCGAGCAGCGGGTTGGGCCTGGTGCCCGCCGTCCAGACCAGGGTGTCGCTGGCGAAGGAGTCGCCGTCGCTGAGCCGGACGACGCCGTCGGCGACCTCCTCGAGGCGGGTGTTGAGCCGCACGTCCATGCCGCGGGCGGTGAGCTGCCGGACCGTCCAGGCGGCCATGTCGAGGTCGACCTCGGGCAGGATCCGGCCGGTCGCCTCGACCAGCACCCACCGCATGTCGCTCGGCGACAGTCGTGGGTAGTGGTGCTCGACGGCGTAGCGGGCCATGTCCTCGAGCTCGGCGAAGGCCTCGATGCCGGCGTAGCCGCCGCCGACGAAGGTGAACGTCAGCGCCCGGGTGCGGACGGCGGGGTCGTCGGTGGAGGCGGCGGCGTCGAGCCGGGCCAGCACGTGGTTGCGCAGGTAGATGGCCTCGCCGACGGTCTTGAAGCCGATGCCGTGCTCGGCCAGGCCCGGGATGGGCAGCGTCCGCGCCACCGAGCCCGCGGCCATGACGAGCACGTCGTAGGACAGCTCGTACGGCGCCCCCTCCACCGGCGCGATCCGGGCCCGCCGGTCGGCGTGCGACAGCGACAGCACCGCCCCGGTGACCACCCGGCAGCGGGGCAGCGTGCGCCGCAGCGGCACGACGACGTGCCGGGGCTCCACCGAGCCGGCGGCGGCCTCGGGCAGGAACGGCTGGTAGGTCATGTGCGGCTGCGGGTCGACGACGACCACCTCGGCGCCGCCCCGGGACAGTCGCTTCTGCAGCCGCAGGGCGGTGTAGAGGCCGACGTAGCCGCCGCCGACCACCAGCACCACCGGACGGGACCCAGCAGCCGGACGAGTCGCCATGGGGCCAGCCTAGGGGCGCGGGGGCCCGCTCTCGCCCTCGTGCGCGCCCCCGGTCCCGGCCAGCTCGGTGGCCCGGGCGAGGACGGCGTCGAGCATCGGCTCGGTGAGCCGGCCGGTGAAGGTGTTCTGCTGGCTGACGTGGTAGCTGCCCAGCAGGGTCAGCTCGCCGCGCGGCCCGGAGACGGTGACCTCGACGCCGTGCCCGAACGCCGGCCGCGGGCGCGGCAGGGCATAGCCGGCGCCGGCCAGGACCGGCCACAGCGCCGTCCAGCCGAACCCGCCCAGGACGACGGCGACCCGCAGGTCCGGCAGCAGCGCCAGCTCGCGGGCCAGCCACGGCGAGCAGGTGTCGCGCTCGGCCGGCGTCGGGGCGTTGTCCGGGGGCGCGCAGCGGACGGCGGCGGCCACCCGCACGCCGGAGAGCTCCAGGCCGTCCCCGACGTGGGTCGACGTCGGCTGGCTGGCCAGGCCGGCCCGCCACAGCGCGGCGAAGATCCAGTCGCCGCTGCGGTCGCCGGTGAACACCCGGCCGGTGCGGTTGCCGCCGTGCGCGGCGGGCGCCAGCCCCACGACGGCGATGCGGGCGTCGGCGGGGCCCAGGCCCGGCACCGGGCGGCCCCAGTACTCCTCGTCGCGGAAGGACGCCCGCTTGACCCGGGCCACCTCCTCGCGCCAGGCGACCAGCCGCGGGCAGGCCCGGCAGCCGGAGACGCGGGCGTCGAGGACGGCGAGGTCCCGCGCCGCGCGGGCGGAGCGGGCGACGCCAGCGGGGCTGCGGGTGACCGGGAACCCCTGGGCGTCGGCTGCCACGGCCCCAGTGGACCACCCGGGCGGGGACGGGCGGCCGCCGGGGAGGCAGGGCATGATCACCGCATGGCCCGCAAGGAGAAGGCGCCGCTGACCTGGAAGCTGCTCGGTTCGGGGCTCGCCGTCCCGGCCGGCATCGCCGCCCGCAAGCTCACCGACGCCGCCTGGTACGCCGCCCGCGGCACCAACCCGCCGAAGAACCCGGCGGCGCCCGGGGTGAGCTGGCCCGACGCGCTGGCCTGGGCGGCGTTCTCCGGGGTCGTCGTGGCCGCCGGCCGGCTGGTCGCCGCACGCGGCGCCGCGGCCGCCTACCAGTCGCTGACCGGCAAACTGCCCCCCGGCCTCAACGAGGGGCCCTGACCCGGCGCCCTCAGCCCCGGGCGAGCCGGAGGGCGATGCCGTCGAGGATGTCGTGCTCGCTGACGACGACCTCGTCGAGCGCGAACGCGTCCATGACCACCCGCAGCACCAGCGCGCCGGCGCCGATGACGTCGACCCGGCCCGGGTGCATGACCGGCTCGGCGGCCCGCCGCTCGCGGCTGGCGGTGAGCAGCCCGGCGGTGACCGACCGGACGGCGGCCACCGGGATGCGCGAGCCGTGGATGGCCGCGGCGTCGTAGGCCGGCAGCCGCAGCGCGAGCGCCGCGACCGTGGTCACCGAGCCGGCCAGGCCGACCAGGGTGGCCGCCTCGCCCACCGGCACCGCGGCGGCCACCTCGGCCAGCGCGGCGCGGATGTCGGCCTCGGAGCGGCCGATCTCGTCGGCGCTGGGCGGGTCGCCGTGCAGGTGCCGCTCGGTGAGCCGCACGCAGCCGATGTCCACCGACCGCGCGGCGCGCACCCCGCCGGCGTCGCCGAGGACGAACTCGGTGGAGCCGCCGCCGATGTCGACGACCAGGTACGGCGGGCGGGGCGGCGGGCCGCCGTGCGCGGCGGCCGCGGCGTCGAGCGAGGCGGTAGCGCCCAGGAAGGACAGCCGGGCCTCCTCGTCGCCGGGGACGACGTCGGGCGGCAGGCCGAGGGTGTCGCGGACCATCGCCTCGAAGTCGGCGCGGTTGGCCGCGTCGCGGGTGGCGCTGGTGGCCACCATGCGCACCGCCGTCGCGCCGAGGTCGCGGGACTGGGCGGCGTACTCGGCGAGCACGACGCGGGTGCGCTCGATCGCCTCGGGGGCCAGCCGCCCGGTGGCGTCGACACCCTGGCCGAGCCGGACGACCTCCATCCGGCGCAGAAGATCCGTGTGCGCGCCCTCGGGGGGCACGTCGGCCACCAGCAGCCGGATGGAGTTGGTCCCGCAGTCGACGGCGGCCACGCGGGTCACGGGCGGTCCTCCTCGGGGAGCGCGCAGGGCCCCTGGGCCCACCACTCCCCCATCCCGGCGACGGCGCGGTCGCCGATCGGGTTGACGCCGGGCCCGGCCGCGAGGGCGTGGCCGGCCAGGGCGTGCAGGCACTTGACCCGGTCGGGCATGCCGCCGGCGGTGGCGCGGGTGGGCAGCTCGCCGAGGGCGTCGCGCTCGGCGAGGTAGGCCTCGTGCGCGGCGCGGTAGGCCGCCGCGAGGTCCTGGTCGGTGCCGAGCTCCTCCTGCCACTCGCGCATCCGGCCCGCCGACTCCAGCCGGCTCGCCGCCGCCGACGCCCGCGGGCAGGTCAGGTAGTACAGCGTCGGGAACGGGGTGCCGTCGTCCAGCCGCGGGGAGGTCTGCACGACGTCGGGCTGCCCGCAGGGGCACCGGTGCGCCACGGCGCGGACGGCGCGCGGCGGGCGGCCGAGCTGCCGGCCGACGGTCTCGTGCTCCTCCGGCGTCATCGGCTCGCGCACGGGGCGTCCCGGGAAGGGACTGGAACGGCCCTGCTGGAGGGGCCCGGGCCGAGCCTGCGAGGGCTGGGGGGCAGCGGGGTCCTTCATCCGTCGGCTTCCGTGACGGAGCCGAGCAGCTGCTCGTACCAGGGCCGCGCGGCGGCGGACGTGTCGGGCAGCGTGCCGGCGTCGCCCTCGGCCACCGCGCCGTCGACGACGACCACCAGCCGGTCGCCGGGCAGCACGTAGGACAGCCGCTCGCGGGCCTGCTGCGCCGTCCAGTCGGGGTCGGACTGCCGGTCCAGCTGCCCCTCGAGCTCGGCGATGCGCTCGTCGAGGTCGGTGCTCTCCGCGGCGAGCCGGGCGAGCTCGGCCCGGCCGTCCAGCCACTGGCGCACCGGACCGGCCAGGGTGAGCGCCAGCAGCAGGAGCACGCCGACCAGCACGACGCCGCGCCCGGTGACCAGCGGCCGCCGGGTCGAGGCGGTGCGGGCCGCCGGGCGCGGGGTGCGCCGGCCCTGGCGGCGGGCGTCGGGACGGCTGCCCGCGCCCGACCGCGTCCCGGCCGGGACCGGCCGGGACGCGGCGTGCGAGAGCGGGCGGCCGGTCGAGCGCCGCCTCCCCGTACCGGCGCTCACCCGGTCAGGAGGTCCGCAGGCGCGGGAAGGCCGCCGCGCCGGCGTAGCGCGCGGCGTCGTCGAGCTCCTCCTCGATGCGCAGCAGCTGGTTGTACTTGGCCACCCGCTCGCTGCGGGCCGGGGCACCGGTCTTGATCTGCCCGCAGTCGGTGGCGACGGCGAGGTCGGCGATCGTGGTGTCCTCGGTCTCGCCCGAGCGGTGGCTCATCATGCTGCGGTAGCCGCTGCGGTGCGCCAGGTTCACGGCGTCGAGCGTCTCGGTCAGCGTGCCGATCTGGTTGACCTTCACCAGCAGCGCGTTGGCGGCGCCGCGGGAGATGCCGTCGGCCAGGCGCGCGGGGTTGGTGACGAACAGGTCGTCGCCGACGATCTGAACGCGGTCGCCGAGGGCCTGGGTCATCGCGACCCAGCCGTCCCAGTCCTCCTCCGAGAGCGGGTCCTCGATGGAGACGATCGGGTAGGCGTCGACGAGCTCGCGGTAGTAGTCGACGAGGAACTCGGCCGACCGGGTCTGGCCCTCGAAGTCGTAGCCGCCCTCGCCGTGGAACTCGGTGGCGGCGACGTCGAGCGCGAACCCGATGTCGGTGCCCAGCGAGTAGCCGGCCTTCTCGACGGCCTCGGCGATGAGGTCGAGCGCGGCGCGGTTGGTGGGCAGGTCGGGAGCGAAGCCGCCCTCGTCGCCGAGGCCGGTGGACAGGCCGCGGCCCTTCAGCACGGACTTGAGCGCGTGGTAGCACTCGGCACCGGTGGACAGCGCCTCGGCGAAGGTGGCCGCGCCGATCGGCGCGATCATGAACTCCTGGACGTCGACGTTGCTGTCGGCGTGGGCGCCGCCGTTGAGGATGTTCATCATCGGCACCGGCAGCAGGTGCGCCGAGGGCCCGCCCACGTAGCGGAACAGCGGCAGGCCGGTGGAGTCGGCGGCGGCGCGGGCGACGGCGAGGCTGACCCCGAGGATCGCGTTGGCGCCCAGGCGGGACTTGTCCGGCGTGCCGTCGAGGTCGATCAGCCGCTGGTCGACCAGGCGCTGCTCGGTGGCCTCGTAGCCGACGAGCTCGGGGCCGATGACGTCGAGGACGCCGTCGACGGCCTTGGTGACGCCCTTGCCGCCGTAGCGCTCTCCACCGTCGCGCAGCTCCACCGCCTCGAAGGCGCCGGTGGAGGCGCCGCTCGGGACCGCCGCGCGGGCGATCGTCCCGTCGTCGAGGGCGACCTCGACCTCCACGGTGGGGTTACCGCGCGAGTCCAGGATCTCCCGCGCGCCTACGGCATCGATGCTCGGCACGGGGAGCAGCCTAGCGACGGCCGGGGGCGCACCCGTCCGCGGCGCGTGGCTGCGGCGGACCTGTCACCAGATGGTCACGGCGCGGTCACGGAGCGACTCCATCGAAACAGGATCGGCGCTAATCTCGGGCCTCGGGCGCCTCCCCGCGCCCACACCGTCGGAGGACCCGATGACCGAGCGCCGGCAGGACCCGACCCCCGTCGACACGGACCCCGGGGCGGGTGCGTCCGTCCTCGGCTTCCCGGCGGAGCCGCCCGGGGACGACGACGCCGGCGACCTCGAGCCGGTCCCGGACGGCGCCGAGGTGGCCGGTGTCGCGGCGCGCCCGGGACTGGCCTACGTGCGACACCCCGACGTCGCCGGCGGGGTGCTCCTGCTGCTGGCGGGCGTGGCCGGGGCGGCGAGCGCCTGGCTGCCCTGGGAGCAGGGCCGGGAGACGACCGGCCTGGACCTCGTGGTGCGCGCGGTCGGCGCGGCCCGGGACGGGGCGGCCGAGCTCGGGCGCACCGGCCTGTGGCAGCCGGCGGCGGTGGCGGCCGGGAGCGCCGTGCTCGTCGTCCTCGGGCTCCTGCTGCTCCGCCCGGCGCGGGGCCACCGGGTGTCCGGGGTGCTCGCGCTGGCGGTCGCGCTGGGCGTGGCCGCCGCGGTCGCCGGCCGGCTGGTCGACGCCGGCGGGGACGCCGCCTCGCTCGGCCCGGGCGTCTGGTGCGCCGCCGCGGTGGCCGGCCTCGGCCTGCTCGGCGCACTCAAGGCCATGCTCACCGCGCCGCGGGTCACCGCCGTGCCCGACGCACCGCTCGCCGTCGGCTGACCGGCCCGCGAGCACACCTGACCCCGAGACCCGGTGACGAGGTCGTCACCGAGCCCGCGGTCACTCCTTCGCCCGCTCCGGGCGGAGGGCCGGGGTACCACTCCCGTTCCCGGGTGCGGCACCCCGGCCGTCGCGGTGCCACGGCGGCGCCGTCGACGCGGTGCGGTCAGCCCTTGGCGCGCCGGGGGACGAGCTTGAGCAGCGCCAGGCCGGCGAAGACCAGCGTCACGCCGGCGACGACCCACGCCAGGGTGTTGAACCCGGTGTAGGCGAGGGTGGACGACCCGCCCACGCCGCTGGCAGTCACGTAACCCGCTTTGCTGTACACACGCACCTCCTCTCGGGGTCTCAGGTCGCCGCCGAGGCGGCGGCGACGTGGTGCCAGGTCGCCTCGCGGCGCCGGACGACGTCCAGCAGTGAGCGGAGGAAGACCGCCTGGATGAACAAGTCGTAGGCCAGCTCAACGACGAGCGGCAGCGCCAGGAGCACGGCCCGCGGGCCACCGCGGCGGACAGTCACCAGCCGCTCGGCCAGGAAGACCAGCCCCACGCCCCCCCAGAACGGGTCCAGCTGCAGCCCGCCCTCCCCCATCAGGACGAGCACCGTCAGCAGGAGGTAGGCCTGAAAGGCGAGGACGCCGACGCCGATCCCCACCTGCTGACCCCAGTAGCGCAGCGTCACGCGGGTCAGTCCGTAGTGGCGCAGGTTCTCCAGAGCGCCGCGCTGCCAGCGCATGCGTTGCTTCCACAGATCTCGCCAGGTCGGCATGATCTCGGTGACCACGGTGCAGGCCGCCGGGCTGGTGAGCCGCCAGCCGAGGGTCTTCAGCGCCAGGGTGAGTTCGTTGTCCTCGGTGAGCGCGAGGGTGTCATAGACCTGGCCCCGGCGGCCCGGCAACGTGGTGCCGCGGGCGGCGGCGACCTCACGCAACGCGCGGACTCGGAACAATGTCCCGGTGCCGGTGAGCACCATGACGCGGCCGGTGCGCGCCACATCGCGGCTGTAACGCAGGTACTCGTTGCGCTGCAGCTGGCCGAGCATCCCCCTGCCGGGGTGGCCGTAGAACAGGCCGCCGGCAGCCCCGATGTCCGGCGAGGACTCGACGCTGGCCGCGGCCTCCTCGAGGAACTCGGGCGCCAACTGGGTGTCGGCGTCCATGACGAGGACGAGGTCGTCGTCGCGCAGGTCCGCCGACGGCCCGGCGGCCGGCTGCGCGGCCTGCCACCCGGACGCGGTGCGGCGGTCGGGGCCCCGGTCGGCGCGGGGCGGGCTGTCGGCGCGGCGGTCGGTGTCGGCGGTGCGGCGGAACCGCTGCACGATCGCTTGGTTGAGCGCGCCAGCCTTCTTGTCGGTGTTGCGGACGGTCTCGTACACCTCGGCGCCGTGCGCCCGGACGATGTCGGCCGTGTCGTCGGTGCAGTTGTCGGCGATGACGACGACGCGGTCGGGCCGCCGCGTCTGCTGCCGTAGCGCGGTGAGCGTGGCGCCGATGTTGGCCGCCTCGTCGTGCGCCGGGATCAGCACGACCAGGCGGGCGTGGCGCTGCGCGGACTCGGCCCGGTCGTCCATGCGGGGTCCCTCCGTCGCGGCCGGCGGATGCACCGGCTCTCTCCGGTACCGACGGCAGACGGCGGCCACCCATACACTCGGGAGGTGCCGGGACCACCCGGACGGGTGAGCGGCGCCCTACGAGCGCTCGCGGCGGCGGGCCTCGGCGTCGAGCTCGCCGGCGTAGCGGCGGACCGCCTCACGCAGGGCGTCCTCGGCGTCCCAGCCGCGCTGCTCCGCGGCGGTGACGACGGCCAGCAGCCGCTCCCCCAGCTCCTCCGGCGACGCCGACCCCAGGTCGGCCGCGTCCGGCAGCGGGAACCCGGCCCGCCCGGCGCGGCGGACCAGCGCGGCACCCCACGCGGCCGCCGGCTGCGAACGCGAGACCCCCTCGGTCGGCGAGCGCCGCTGCTTCTCCGCCTTCTTGATCTCCTCCCAGCCGGCCTCCACGCCGGCCACGTCGCGCGGGCCCGCGTCCCCGAAGACGTGCGGGTGGCGGCGCACCAGCTTGTCCACGAGCTCACCGGCGACGTCGTCGACGTCGAAGCGGCGGTCCGCCCCGGCCTCGGCGGCCACGCGGGCGTGGAAGACGACCTGCAGCAGCACGTCGCCGAGCTCCTCGCGCATGGCCACCGGGTCGTCGTCGACGATCGCGTCGTAGGCCTCGTGCGCCTCCTCGAGCAGGTAGCCGCGCAGCGAGGAGTGCGTCTGCTCGGCGTCCCAGGGGCAGCCGCCGGGTGAGCGCAGCCGGTCCATGACGGCGACGACGTCGAGCAGCCGGGCGCCGGGCGGCTCGGGCGCTCCGTCGACGACGGGCCGGCCGGCCACCTCCCCCGGCGCGGCGAGGCAGGCGACGTCGGCGTCGAGGGCGGCGGCGTCCGTGGCGTCGGTGACGTCCCACCCGGCGGCGCGCAGCACCTCGGCGGTGGCCGCGGCGCCGGGCAGCGCGGCCACCCGGCGGCCGGCGAGCGCGGCCCAGCCGGCCGGGCCGAACAGCCCGGGGAGCCGCGGGCTGACCGTGACGACGACGGCCGGGGGCACCGGGTCAGCCCTCACCGGTGGCGGGCGCCGGAGCGCCGGCCTCGGTGCCGGCCTCGTCCAGCAGCTGGACGACGCCGCCGTCGGCCTCCTGCACGACGTCGTCCTCGAGGGCGCCGTAGCGGGGGTTGACGGTCACCGACAGCTCGTCCTGCACCTCGCCGACGACGGCGGCGCCGGCCTCCTCCACCCCGTTGGCGGCCTGGCTCTCGATGTCGGGCCGGGCCTCCTCGAAGGTGGGCGTCGTGCGGGTGGCGACGAAGACGACGACCACGCCGTCGACGCCGGGCACCGTGGTGGTGAATCCGGTGCCCGGCGCGGCCGCGGTGATGCCCTGCGCGAGCGGGCCGCTGACCTCCGACACCGGCGTGCTCTCCACCTGCGGGAGCGAGTTCTGCCCGGGGAAGCGGGCGGCGACCGCCGGGTAGGAGGCGGGCGCGGCGGTCAGCTCGGCGACGGCGGCGTCGGCGGCGGCCTGGTCGGGGACGACGAAGTAGCCGACCTCGGCCTGCTCCAGGCCGGCGCGCGCCTCCTCGTAGCGGGCGCGCAGCGCGGCCTCCGACAGCGCGTCGCCCTGGCCGGTGGCCTGGCCGAGCTCGCGGCGCAGCAGCTGCTGGCGGGCGCTCTCCCGGACGTCCTCGCGCGAGTAGCCCTGCCCGGCGGCCTGGGCGTAGAGCGACTCCTCGTCCTGGCCGCCGAGCGCCTGCGTGATGAACGCGCCGAGCTCGGCGTCGGTGACCTCGACGTCGTACTCCTCGGCGGCCGCGGCGTAGACCCGCTCGCGGACGAGCAGCGTGAGCACCTGGCGGGTGTAGTCGGCGCCCCCTCCCCCGGCCGCCTCGGCGATCGCCGGGTCTGCCAGGCGGTCGTCGACGGCCGACCGCAGCTCGGCGACGGTCACCTGCTCGTCACCGACGTAGGCGGCCACGGACGGCGAGGTCCGGCAGCCGGCCACGGGGACGGCGACGGTCACGAGCCCCAGGACGAGGGCGGCGGGACGGCGGATGCGCACGCCCGCAGGCTGCCACATGCGCTGTGACGGCCGTCGCAGGACGCGGCCCCCCGCTCTCAGCTCGCCGCGGCCACCGGCTGCTCGATCACCGCGCGCAGCAGCGAGTGCAGGTGCTCGAGCAGGGCGACGTCGCGCAGCGGCGTCCGCCGGTCGGGACCGACGGGCACCTTCAGCGAGATCGTCTCGACGGCCGACTTGTACGTGGCGCCGTCGGCGAGCCGGGCCAGCCGCATCTGCTGCGACTCCCGCAACGGCACCGGCGACACCCGGATGACGCGGCCCTGCAGCGACACCTCGGTGATCCCGAGCGCCCGCACCGCGGCGCGGAAGCGGGCCACCGCCAGCAGGTTGAGCACCGGCGCCGGCGGGGTGCCGTAGCGGTCGGTGAGCTCGTCGAGGACGGCCTGCGCCTGGTCGTCGTCCTGCACGCTCGCGACCTTGCGGTAGGCCTCCATGCGCAGCCGCTCGCCGGGCACGTAGTCGTGCGGCAGGTGGGCGTCGACGGGCAGGTCCACGCGCACCTCGACCGGCTCGACGGGCGCCGCCTCGCCGGTGACCTGGGCGCGGTAGTCGGCCACCGCCTCGCCGACCAGCCGGACGTAGAGGTCGAAGCCGACGCCGGCGATGTGCCCGGACTGCTCGCCACCGAGCAGGTTGCCCGAGCCGCGGATCTCGAGGTCCTTCATCGCGACCGCCATGCCGGCGCCGAGGTCGGTGTTGTGCGCGATCGTCGTCAGCCGGTCGACCGAGGTCTCGGTCAGCGGCCGCGACGGGTCGTAGGTGAAGTAGGCGTAGGCGCGCTCGCGGCCACGCCCGACGCGGCCGCGGATCTGGTGCAGCTGGGAGAGGCCGAAGGTGTCGGCGCGGTCGACGATCAGGGTGTTGGCGTTCGGGATGTCCAAGCCCGACTCGACGATCGTCGTCGCGACCAGGACGTCGTACTCCTTCTCCCAGAAGCCGACCATGATCCGCTCGAGCTCGTGCTCCTTCATCTGGCCGTGGCCGACGGCGACGCGGGCCTCGGGCACCAGGTTGCGGATCTTCGCCGCGGCCTTGTCGATCGACTGCACGCGGTTGTGGATGACGAAGACCTGGCCGTCGCGCAGCAGCTCCCGGCGGATCGCCGCGGCCATCTGCTTGTCGTCCCACGCGCCCACGTAGGTGAGGACGGGGTGCCGCTCCTCGGGCGGGGTGAGGATCGTCGACATCTCGCGGATGCCGGTCAGGCTCATCTCCAGCGTGCGCGGGATCGGGGTGGCCGACATCGACAGGACGTCGACCGCCGTCCGCATCGTCTTCAGGTACTCCTTGTGCTCGACGCCGAAGCGCTGCTCCTCGTCGACGATGACCAGCCCGAGGTCCTTGAACCGGGTGGTCGGCTGCAGCAGCCGGTGGGTGCCCACGAGGACGTCGACCTCGCCGGCGGCGAGCTGGCGCAGGGTCTCGGTGCTCTCGGCCTCGGACTGGAACCGGGACAGCACCTTCACCGTCACCGGGAACTGCGCCATGCGCTCGGAGAACGTCTTGAAGTGCTGGTTGGCGAGCAGCGTCGTCGGTACGAGGACGGCGACCTGCTTGCCGTCCTGCACCGCCTTGAACGCGGCGCGGACGGCGATCTCGGTCTTCCCGTAGCCCACGTCGCCGCAGATGATCCGGTCCATCGGCACGGGGTTCTGCATGTCCGACTTGACCTCGTCGATGGCGGCGAGCTGGTCGGGCGTCTCCTGGAACGGGAAGGCGTCCTCGAGCTCGCGCTGCCAGACGGTGTCCGGGCCGAAGGCGTGACCCTTGGTCGCCATGCGCGCGGAGTAGAGGCGGATCAGCTCGGCGGCGATCTGCTTGACCGCGCGGCGGGCCTGACCCTTGGTCTTCTGCCAGTCGGCGCCGCCGAGCTTGGACAGCGCCGGCTGCTCCCCGCCGACGTAACGGGTGAGCTGGTCGAGGGAGTCGGTGGGCACGAACAGCCGGTCCGGCGGCTGGTTCCGCTTGCCCGGGGCGTACTCGACGATGAGGTAGTCGCGCTGCCCGCCGTGCACGGTGCGGCTGACCATCTCGATGTAGCGGCCGATGCCGTGGTGCTCGTGGACGACGAGGTCGCCGGGCTGCAGCTGCACCAGGTCGACGGCGTTGCGGCGGCGCGCGGGCATCTTCTGTGCGTCGCGCATCGTGGTGCCGCGCTGGCCGGTGAGGTCGTGCTCGGTGACCAGCGCGAGCTTCACGCCGGGGAAGGCGAACCCGGACTCGAGGTTGCCCTGGGTGATGGAGGCCAGCCCGGCGTCGGGGGCGGACTCCAGGCCGGGCACCAGCCGCACGCCGAGCTCGGCGGCGCCGAACTGGTCGGCGGCGCGCTGGGCCGGGCCGGGGCCGGCGAAGGTCAGCACGACGCGCCAGCCCTCGCGGGTCCAGTCGCGCAGGGTGCCGACCGCACGGTCGAGGTCGCCGCTGAAGCGCTCGACGGTCGTGGCCTCCAGCGCGGCCGCGTCGTCGTCGAGGTCGCCCAGGGTGAACGCGCCGGTGGTCCACCAGGGCAGGCCGCGGCCGCGGGCGGCGGCCTCGACGTCCTCCAGCGCCCGGAACGACGACGCCCCGAGGTCCAGCGGCGCCTCGCCGGCCTCCGCGGCGGTCGCCCAGGAGGCGGCGAGGAACTCCTCGGCGGTGCGGACGAGGTCGGCGGCGCGGCTGCGCACCCGCTCGGGGTCGGCGACCAGGACGTGGGTGCCGGCGGGCACGAGGTCGGTGAGCAGCTGCAGCTGCCCCTCGACCAGCGCGGGGGTCAGCGACTCCATGCCCTCGACGGCGATGCCCTCGGCCAGCTTGCCGAGCATCTCGGCGAGGCCGGGGTGCTCCGCCGCGAGCTCCGCGGCGCGGGCGCGGACGGCGTCGGTGAGCAGCAGCTCGCGGCACGGTGGGGCCCACAGCCGCCCGGGCCGGTCGTCGAGGGAGCGCTGGTCGGCGGCGGAGAAGTACCGCAGCTCGTCGACCTCGTCGCCCCAGAACTCGACGCGGACCGGGTGCGGCTCGGTGGGCGGGAAGACGTCGAGCAGGCCGCCGCGGACGGCGAACTCGCCGCGCTTCTCGACCAGCTCGACGCGGGTGTAGGCGGCGTCGGCCAGCGCGCGGGCGACGTCGTCGAGCTCGGCGGTGTCGCCCGGCTTCAGCTCCACGGGCACGAGGTCGCCGAGGCCCGGCGCGAGCGGCTGCAGCACGCTGCGGACGGGCGCCACCAGCACGTCGACCGTGCCGTTCTGGCCCGGGTTCGTGAGGTCGCGGAGCACGGCCAGCCGGCGGCCGACGGTGTCCGCGCGCGGGGAGAGCCGCTCGTGCGGCAGCGTCTCCCACGCCGGGAAGGTCTCCACCCGGCGGCCGGGGAGGAAGCAGCGCAGCAGGTCGGCGGCGACGTCGGCGTCGCGCTCGCCGGTGGTGACCAGCAGGACCGGGACGCCGGCCCCGGGCGCCTGCGCGGCCAGCGCGGCCGCGACCAGCGGCTGCACCGGCGGCGGCGCGGGGACGGCGAGCTCGGCCGACCCCGCGGCGGCCACCACGCGGGCCATGCCGGGATCGCTGAGGACGACGTCGAGCACGCCGCGCAGGCTCACGGGGACTTCCTCCTGGGGACGACGGCCCGCAGCGGTGCCGCCGAGTGCGGCGCAGGCCCCCTCCCAGGCTAGACGCCGCCTGCGAGCGCCGCCTCCGCCTCACCAGAGTCGTTGATAGGCCTCTGCCGCCAGCGGCACGTTGCTGGTCGGGAACACCGCGAAGGCGTTGCCGTCGCGTTCTACGTTGAAGAGCACCTCATAGAGGAGTTGCCCAGGTCCGGTACCGGCATTGGCGCGGAACCACTGGTACATCTGCTCCACGTAGGCCCTTCCGTCGCCGAATGCCGCGTGCGGCCCCCATTCACTCACCGCGAAGGGGAGGCCGACACTGCGCGCGAAGTCGGAGAAGCCCTGGATGCCCGTGGGAGCACCCATGTGGTCACGAGACGTGGCGCGTGCCCAGAAGCCGGCGACGTCGGCCGACTGGACGTAGTGGTTGAAGTAGGACATGGAGACCACGTCGACGTACCGCGAGCCAGGGAACAGCGTCCGCCAGTCGACGTCCCCAGCGGATCGGTCGTTGGGCGCGAAGACCAGCCTGGCGGCGGGGAACCACTCCTGCTGCAGGGCGCGGAACCGCTGCCATGCGGCGATGAAGTCCCCGGAGGTCTCGGGCGTGACGCTCCACGGGTACCAGTCTCCGTTCATCTCGTGAGCGAAGCGGATGTACACGGTGCCGGTCCGGCCCTCCCGGAGGCGGGCCATCGACCTGAGGGAGGTTTCCCACCGCTGGTCGTACTCGCCGCGGGCCGCGGCCGCCCAAGTCTCGTGTGCGCCGATCGCACCGACGGCGACGTCGAGGTCGCCGTCCCAGTCCGCGAACTCCGCACCGGGCTGCATCGTCCACAGTGCGACCTGACCCGCGTTGCTGTCCACCCACGTGCCGGCGATCGACACGGGCGTTCCCCGCCACGAGCTGAACTGACCGGTTGCCACCCCCTCGCCTGAGGCGCCCGAGATCCAACCTGCACCGGCCACCTCGTCCGACACGGAGAAGGTCACCTCATCTGAGGTACATCCCGAGGCGGCGGTGTCCACCGCCTCGACGCGGAAGGTGTATGACCCGACGCCCAGGTCGAGAGAGACAGAGAAGGCACCTCCTCTGTCCGGCGACACCGCGAAGAAGTAGCCGTCGTCGATCCACCGACGTCCACCGTCCGCGCGCGCCAACGTCCAGCGTGCGGACTTCGCGGGCTCGGAGAGCAGCGCAACCAGTGGGACACGGCCCGACCGCAGGACGGCGTCCGCGGCGGGAGTGACGACCGAGGCGACCGCCGACGCGCAGGGCGCCTCGGCGTCCTCCTTCGGCAGCGGGTCGGAGGGCGTCGCCCCTGACCCGGCGACCGCCTCTGCACTCTCCGCCCCACCCGGGCTGACGACCCAGGCCGCCACGAGGACGATCGTCAGGACCGCAGCAGCGAGTGACCACAGGGCCGTCCGCGGCCGCCGAGCGGTGTCGTCGCGTCCAGGCCATCCAGCCGACCCTGTCGCAGGCGCTGCTCGGAGCAGGCGCCGGAGCCAGGCGGTGTTCCAGCGGTCCACGGATCGCTCCTCCTGTCCAGGCGGTTGCTCGCCGACGGACCTCGCCGTTGTCCGGCGGGTCACCGACGGCCGGCCACACGCGTCACGCTCGGCTTCTCCCCGTTCGGAGGAAGGGCCTGTCGCGATCAGGACACGGAGACCGAGCGAGGACGACAGGACGTCGAGCGGCGCACGTCCACGTCACCCTCGTCCTCGACTCCGCTGGGGATCCGGTCACGAACCGTGCATCGTCGTGTTGCCTGATCTGGCCCCACGTCCCCCGACGCAGGGGAGATGCTCACAAGAACGCTACCGGCGGGTCAATGCGGAGAGTGAGCAGTCACCCGAAGGGGAGAGATCAGGTGCGCGGGTGGACGACGTTCTGCGCCGCCTCGAGGCCGTGCGCCAGCAGCTCCTCGGCGGCGTCGGCAGCCTCGGCGACCAGGAGGTCGAGCTCCTTGCGCTCGGTGGCGGAGAAGTCCTTGAGGACGAAGTCGGCGGGGTCCTGCCGGCCCGGCGGCCGGCCGATGCCGACCCGGACCCGCAGGTAGTCGCGCGTGCCGGTGGACCGGCTGATCGAGCGCAGCCCGTTGTGGCCGCCCTCGCCGCCGCCCCGCTTGAGCCGCACCGCGGCGAAGGGGATGTCGAGCTCGTCGTGCACGACGACGAGGTCGGTGGCGGGGATCGAGTGGTAGTCGAGCAGGCCGCGCACGGGGCCGCCGGACTCGTTCATGTAGGCGGTCGGCCGGGCGAGGACGACGCGGCGGCCGGCCAGGCGGCCCTCGCCGATCAGCGTCCGGGCCCGCTTGCCCTTGCCCGGGGACAGCCGCGCGCCGATCCGGGAGGCCAGCTCGTCGAGCACCATCGCCCCGACGTTGTGCCGGTTGCCCGCGTAGGACGGGCCGGGGTTGCCCAGGCCGACGACGAGGAAGGGCCCGTCCGACGGCGGGGACGCCGCAGGGGCGCCGGCGGTCACGCCGGCGCCCCTGCGGGACGTGCTCTCGGTCAGCGGGGACCTCAGCTGTTCTCGGTCGACTCGATCGACTCGCCGCTGCCCTGGTCCTGCGGCTCGGGGACGACGTCGCCCTCGCCGGTGCCCTCCTCGGCCGGCGCGGACTCCTCGCGCTCGATGCCGGCCTCGGCCTCGGCCTCGGCGAGCTCGGCGTCGAGCTGCTCGGCGGTCGGGGCGGCCATGACGTTGACGACCAGGGCCTCGGGGTCGGTGAGCACGGTGGCCCCGCCGGCGAGGGACAGCTCGGCGGCGGTCACGCCGTTGCCGGCCTCGCGGCCGGTGACGTCGACCTCGACGGTCTCGGGGATCGCGGTGGCGTCGGCCTCGACCGAGACGGTGTTCAGCTCGACGCTGACCAGGGTCTCGGCGGCGGCCTCGCCCACGACGACGACGGGGACGTCGACGGTGACGCGCTCGCCGCGGCGGACGACGAGCAGGTCGACGTGCTCGTGCACGCGGGTCAGCGGGTCGCGCTGCACGGACTTGGTCAGCGCGAGCTGCTCCTGGCCGTCGAGGACGACGGTGATCAGGGCGTTGGTGCCGCCGTTGCGCAGCACCGCGGCGAACTCGCGGGCCGGCAGCGACAGGTGGACCACGTCCTGGCCGTGCCCGTACAGGACAGCGGGGATGCGGCCCGCGCGGCGGGTCCGGCGGGCGCTGCCCTTGCCGAACTCGGTGCGGGCCTCGGCGGCGAGGCGGAAGTCAGCCACGGTGTGTGCTCCTCAGGTGGTACGGCCGGTGTGCCGGCGGCCGGGCGCGGCACACCTCGCGGGGAGCACACGCACGTCGATCACGGAGTGCGGACGGGCCGCCTCCCTCGCCGGGCGACTGCCCATCCTACGCGACCGTGAGGAGGCGGCCGCGCGACCTCCGGGACCGCTAGCTGGCGCCGCCGAAGAGGCTGGTGACCGAGCCGTCCTCGAAGACCTCCTTGATCGCCCGCGCGAGCAGCGGGGCGATCGAGAGGACGGTCAGCTTGTCGAACAGGCGGGCCGGCTCGATGGGCAGCGTGTTGGTGACGATGACCTCGCTGACCTGGCTGTTCTTCAGCCGGTCGACGGCGGGGCCCGACAGCACGCCGTGGGTGGCGCAGACGATGACGTCGGAGGCGCCGGACTCGAACAGCGTCTCGGCGGCCTTCACGATCGTGCCGCCGGTGTCGATCATGTCGTCGACCAGGATGCAGACCCGGCCCTCGACGTTGCCGACCACGCGGTTGGCCTTGACCTCGTTGGGCCGCATGGGGTCGCGGGTCTTGTGGATGAAGGCCAGCGGGACGCCGCCGAGGGCGTCGGTCCAGCGCTCGGACACCCGGACGCGGCCGGAGTCGGGCGAGACGACGGTGATGTCGCGGTCGCCCCAGCGCTCCTTGACGTGGCCGACGAGCAGCTCGAGGGCGAAGAGGTGGTCGACCGGGCCGTCGAAGAACCCCTGGATCTGGGCGGTGTGCAGGTCGACGGTCATCAGCCGGTCGGCGCCGGCGGTCTTGAACATGTCGGCGACCAGGCGGGCCGAGATGGGCTCGCGGCCGCGGTGCTTCTTGTCCTGCCGGGCGTAGGGGAAGAACGGCGCGACGACGGTGATCCGCTTGGCCGAGGCGCGCTTGAGCGCGTCGACCATGATCAGCTGCTCCATGAGCCAGGTGTTGATCGGCGCGGTGTGGCTCTGCACCACGAACGCGTCGCAGCCGCGCACGGACTCCTCGAACCGGACGAACAGCTCGCCGTTGGCGAACTCGTAGGCCGCGGTCGGCGTCGGCGTGACCCCCAGGTGGCCGGCGATCTCCGCCGTCAGCTCGGGGTAGGCCCGGCCGGAGAACAGCATCAGGCTCTTGCTGGTGGTCTGCCGGATCGCGCTCATCGGCTGTGTGCCCTCACTGCTCGGAGTTGGCCGCGGAACCGGCCCTGGAGTCGGCCCCGGCACCGGTCTCGGCGTCCGCAGGCCCCTGCTGGCCGGCCGCGCCCTCTGCCGCGGCCGCGGCCCGCGCCGCGGCGCTGCCGGGACGGCGTCGTCGCACCCAGCCTGCCACATTGCGCTGTGCGGCCCGCGCCACACCCATGGCCCCCGGCGGGACGTCCTGGGTGATCACCGACCCGGCGGCGGTGTAGGCGCCGTCGCCCACGGTGACCGGCGCCACGAGCATCGTGTCCGAGCCGATGCGCACCTCGTCCCCGATCGTCGTCCGGTGCTTGGCCACGCCGTCGTAGTTGACGAAGACGGTGGCCGCGCCGATGTTCGCGCCCCGGCCGATGGTCGCGTCGCCCACGTAGGACAGGTGCGGCACCTTCGAGCCCTCGCCCACCTCGGCGTTCTTCGTCTCCACGAACGCGCCGACCTTGGCGTCCGCCGCCAGCCGGGTGCCCGGCCGCAGGTAGCTGAACGGCCCCACCGAGGCGCGCGGCCCGACGACGGCGCCGAGGACGTGCGAGCGCACCACCGCGGCGCCCTCCTCGACGGTGGTGTCGACGAGCGTGGAGTCCGGCCCGACGACGGCGCCGGCCGCCACCGACGTCGTCCCGCGCAGCTGCACGCCCGGCTCGAGCAGCGCGTCCGGGGCGACGGCGGCGGTGACGTCGACCCAGGTGGTGGCCGGGTCGACGACGGTGACGCCGGAGCGCATGAGGTCGTCGAGCACGCGGTCGTTGAGAGTGCGGCGGCGGGCGGCGAGCTCGCGGCGGTCGTTGCAGCCGAGCACGTCGGCGGGGTCCTCGGCGCGGACGGCGGCCACCGGGGCGCCGCCCTCGACCAGCGGGGCCAGCGCGTCGGTGAGGTACTGCTCGCCCTGCGCGTTGTCGGTGGCCAGGCCGGCCAGCACCCGCCGCAGCGTGCCGGCGTTGGCCACGTAGACGCCCGCGTTCACCTCGCGGACCGCCCGCTGCTCCGGCGTGGCGTCGCGCTCCTCGACGATCGCCCGCGGCGCGCCCTCGGCGTCGCGCACGATCCGGCCGAGCCCCGTCGGGTCCTCGACCTCGGCGGTGAGCACGGTGAAGACGCTGCCGGCCTCGACGTGCGCGCGGGCGAGCTCGGTGAGCGTCCGCTCCCGCAGCAGCGGCGCGTCGCCGTTGACCACCAGCACGGCGCCCTCGAGGTCGGGGACGGCGTCGAGCGCTACCCGCGCCGCGTGACCCGAGCCGAGCTGCTCGGCCTGCACGACGGCCCGCGCGCCAGGGGCGACCGCGGCCAGGTGCTCCTCGACGGCCTCGCGCCCCGAGCCGACCACCACGAGGGTCTCGCCGGCGCCCAGCGGCGCCGCGGCCGCCAGCACGTGGCCGAGCATGCTGCGCCCGCCGAGCTCGTGCAGGACCTTCGGCGTGGCCGACCGCATCCGGGTGCCCTGCCCGGCGGCGAGGACGACGACGGCGGCGACTGCCTGCTGGGCGCTCACGGGACTCCTCCGACGCTGGGACGCCGGCGGTCCTGCCGGCGCTGCTGGGGGACTCGGACTCGAACCGAGACTTCCCGGCTCCAAAGGCCGGCGGGCTGCCGATTACCCCATCCCCCACCGCGGCGCCGCGGGGCACCACACCCCGACGAGCCTAGGGCGCACGCCCGCGCGCGGCACGGCTGCGGTGACCCCGCCCCCACCTGCGGCTCCGGAGCCCGGGCGGCGGACCTCCCTACGGTGTCGTAGGTTACGGCGCACCCAGCCACCGGTCGTCCAGAGACGCGCGACCGGGCCGGCCGACTCCAGGAGGCAACCGCCCCGTGTCCGCCCCGTCCCTCACCCGGCCGACGGCCTTCCGTCCCGCCGACCCCGACGCCGGCCTCCCGGCCACCGCGTACGGCAAGGAGAAGGGCCACCTCGAGCAGCTGGTCCTCTACGTCTTCGTCGTCGTCCCCTTCCTGGCGCTGGCCGCGATCGTTCCGGTGGTGTGGGGCTGGGGCCTGTCGTGGCTGGACGTCGCTCTCGCCGTGGCCTTCTACTTCGTCCCCCTGCTCGGGGTGACCGTGGGCTACCACCGCTACTTCACGCACGGCTCGTTCAAGGCGCGGCGGCCCCTGCGGATCGCGCTGGCGATCATCGGCTGCATGGCGATCCAGGGCCCGGTCGTGCAGTGGGTGGCCGACCACCGGCGTCACCACGCCTTCTCCGACCGCGACGGCGACCCGCACTCGCCGTGGCGCTACGGCACCGACAGCCGCGCGCTGCTCAAGGGCATGTGGCACGCCCACCTGGGCTGGCTCTTCGACCGCCGGCAGACCAACGCCGCCCGCTACGCCCCCGACCTGCTCAAGGACCGCGGCCTGCGGATCACCAGCCGGCTGTTCTCCCTGTGGGCGTTCCTGAGCCTGGCGCTGCCCGCGGTCATCGGCGGCCTGGTCACGCAGAGCTGGGCCGGCGCCTGGTCGGCGTTCTTCTGGGCGGGCCTGGTGCGCACCGGCCTCCTGCACCACGTCACCTGGTCGATCAACTCGGTCTGCCACGTCGTGGGCAACCGGCCCTTCGTCTCCCCGGGCCGTGACCGCGCCACGAACTTCTGGCCTCTGGCGGTCCTGTCCGCCGGGGAGTCCTGGCACAACCTGCACCACGCCGACCCGACCTGCGCCCGCCACGGCGTCCTGCGCGGGCAGATCGACATCAGCGCCCGGGTCATCTGGGTGTTCGAGAAGCTGGGCTGGGCGCACTCGGTGAAGTGGCCCGACCCGGTGCGCCTGGCCGCCAAGCGCCGCGCGGCCGAGCCGGCCGCGGCCTGACCGGGGCCCGGCCGCCCGTGGACGCGCACGGCATGCCCCGCCCGCGCGTCCGGATGACGGGCGCGCAGCGGCGCGAGCAGCTCGTCGCGATCGGCCGGGCCGTCTTCGCCGAGCGCGGCTACGACGGGACCTCGATCGAGGAGCTCGCCGTCCGCGCCGACGTCAGCAAGCCGGTGGTCTACGAGCACTTCGGCGGCAAGGAGGGCCTCTACACCGCCGTCGTCGACCGCGAGATGCAGCGGCTGCTCGACCGGTTCACCGGCGCCCTCGCCGAGGGCGGCACCCCGCGGGCCCTCCTGGAGCGGGCGGCGCTGGTGCTGCTGGACTACGTCGAGGACGACACCGAGGGCTTCCGGGTGCTCTCCCGCGACTCCCCCGGCTCCGGCGCCTACTCCTCGCTGCTCGGCGAGCTCGCCCGCCGGGTCGAGTTCCTGCTCGCGGAGCAGTTCGCCGCCCGCGGCTACGTCCCGGCGCTGGCCGGGCTGTACAGCACCGCGCTCGTCGGCATGGTGGCGCTGGTCGGGCAGTGGTGGCTCGAGCACCGCTCCCCCGGCAAGGAGGAGGTCGCCGCGCGGCTGGTCGACCTCGCCTACTCGGGGCTGGCCCACCTCGACCCCGACCCGGTGCTGCGGACGACGGGCACCGCACCGGCCTGAGGCACCGGCCTGAGGGGCCGGCCCGAGGTGCCGGCGCCTCAGCCGACGAGGCGGGCGCCGGGCACCGGCCCGTGCACGACGCGGACGGTGCGGAACACGCCCTCGCCGGCCAGCACGGCGGCCAGCCGCAGCGCCGCGTCCTCGCCGTCGGCCAGCGCGGCCACGGTCGGGCCGGAGCCGCTCACCAGGGCGGCCGCGGCGCCGGCGTCGGTGGCCGCCCGCAGCGCCCGCCGCAGCGCCGGCCGCAGCGAGATCGCGGGCGCCTGCAGGTCGTTGGCCAGCGCCGCGGCCAGGGCCGGCGCCGGCCCGCTGCGCAGGGCGGTGAGCACCGGCTCGGTCGAGGGCGTGTCCGTGCCGTCGGGGACCCGCCCCGCGGCGCGCAGCCGGTCGAGCTCGGCGTAGACCGCGGGGGTGGACAGGCCGCCGTCGGCGATGCCGAGCACCCAGTGCCAGGGCCGGCGGGCCAGCACCGGGGTGAGCTGCTCGCCGCGGCCGGTGCCGATCGCGATGCCGCCGGCCAGGCTGAACGGGACGTCGCTGCCGAGCTGCGCGGCCAGCGCGGTGAGGTCGCCGCGGGTGGCGTGCGTGCCCCACAGCGCGTCGAGGGCGACGAGGGCGGCCGCGGCGTCGGCACTGCCGCCGGCCAGCCCGGCCGCGGCGGGGATGGTCTTGTCGACCGCGATGGCGGCGTCGGCGGCCACGCCGGCGTGCTCGGCGAGCAGTTCGGCGGCCCGCCAGACGAGGTTGCGCCGGTCGGTGGGCACCGGGTCGGGCCCGCCGGCGCCCTCGCCGGTGACGCTGACCGACAGCCCCTCGCCCGGCCGCACCGTGACGGTGTCGAGCAGCGAGACGGCGAGGTAGACCGTCTGCAGCGCGTGGAAGCCGTCCTCGCGCAGCGGACCGACGGCCAGCGAGACGTTGACCTTGGCGGGGGCGTGCGCGGTGACCGCGCCGTCGCCGCGGGTGTGTCCGGGTCCGCCCGGCGAGGACCAGCTCACGCGCCGGCCACCGGGGACGTCGCCGCCAGCCGCGCGAAGTCGGCCACCGAGAGCCGCTCGCCCCGGGTGGACGGGTCGATGCCGGCGGCGCGCAGCCGGGTCTCGGCCGCCGCGGCGCTGCCCGCCCAGCCGGCGAGGGCCGCGCGCAGGCCCTTGCGGCGCATGGCGAAGGCGGCGTCGACGACGGCGAAGGTGGCCGCCCGGTCCCCCGGCGGCGGGTCGTGCCGGTCGAGGGCGACCAGCCCGGAGTCGACGTTCGGCTCGGGCCAGAACACCCGCCGGCCGACGTTGCCGGCCCGCCGGGCGGTGCCGTACCAGGCGGCCTTGACCGACGGGACGCCGTAGGCGGCGCCGCCGGGCGGGGCGGCCAGCCGCTCGGCCACCTCGGCCTGGACGAGCACCAGCGCCCGCCGCAGGGTGGGCAGGAGCTCCAGCAGGTGCAGCAGCACGGGCACGGCCACGTTGTACGGCAGGTTCGCCACGAGCGCCGTGGGAGGCGGACCCGGCAGCTCGCGCACGCGCAGCGCGTCGGCCTCGACGACGGTCAGCCGGCCGGCGAGGTCGGGCCGGCGCGCGGCCACCGTCTCCGGCAGCAGGGCGGCCAGCCGGGGGTCGATCTCGACGGCGGTGACGGCCGCGGCGGCCGGCAGCAGGCCGAGGGTCAGCGAGCCGAGTCCGGGCCCGACCTCGAGGACGACGTCGTCGGGCCGCAGCTCGGCGGTGCGCACGATGCGGCGGATCGTGTTGGCGTCGTGCAGGAAGTTCTGCCCGAGCGTCTTGGTGGGACGCAGACCGAGCTGCTGGGCCAGCTCGCGGATGGCGGCGGGGCCCAGCAGCCCGTCGGTCTGCTCGGGGGTGCTCAGCGGCTCGTGCTCAGGAGAACAGGCGGGAGCCGCAGTGCGGCCACTGGCCGGCGCCGGAGCGCGCGTAGAGCATCTGGGCGCGCATGGTCTGCTCGTCGGCCGAGGCCTGCGACGGCAGGCCGCTGCCGCCGACGGCCTGCCAGGTGGCGACCGAGAACTGGTAGAGCCCGTGGTACTTGCCGGTGGAGCTGACCGCGTTGGCGCGGCCGCCGGACTCGCACTGCGCGAGTGCGGCCCAGTTGAGGCCGTCGGCGGTGGCCGGGACGCCGCCGGCCGGCGCCGGGCGCTCCTTGGTGCCCACGCTGACCAGCTCGTCGACCGGCGCCAGGGTGACGGCGGTGTTGAGCTGCTCGCGGGCGGTCTCGACGCCGTCGGTGACGGTCACGCGGAAGGTCGTGGCCTGCTCGCCGGCGACGCCCTCCTGGGTCACGGTCTCCTCGCCCTCGAAGGCGTCCGGGTCCTCGGTCTCGACCGTGCGGAACGGCACCGGGGCGGTGACGACCTGCTCGGTGACCGCGACGCGGAAGACCTGCAGGCGCATGGCGCCCAGCAGCGGCTGGGTGGCGAGGAGGCTGGTGCGGTCGTGCTCGCCGAGGACGACGCCCTGCTCGGCGAGCAGGTCGCCGGCGGTGGCCGCGGTCGTGGTCACCACGCGGGTGGCCCCGTCGACGACGAGGGTGACGGCCTTCGGGGTGGTGATCGACAGCGCCATGCCGTCGAGCGGGAGGCGCTCGCTGCGGCTGGCGGACAGCACCATGCCGTCGGCGCGGTAGCCGAGCTGCTCGAGCGCCTCGTCGACCGACAGGGCGGTCACGTAGACCTCGCTGCTGACGCCGTCGACGGTGAGCTGCAGCGGGCGGGCCCGGTTGACCACGACCGTGTCGCCGTCGGCGACCGCGGCCTCGGCGGCGGGGAGGACGACGTCGTGCGCCTCGGTCTCCAGCCCCTCCTCGGCGAGCACCTCGCCGACGGTGTCGGCGTAGGTGCTGACCTCGCGCACCTGGCCGTCCACGGTGAGGGTGAGCGACTTCTGCGCGGCGTACCAGGCCACCGAGCCGCCCACCAGTCCGGTCAGGACCAGGGCGAAGAGGGCGAGCTTCAGCGTTCGGGACACGGGTCTCTTCCGAGGTCGGGGGCCCGGCACGGGGTCGCCCTCGGGCGGCAGCCTGCTCGGAGGGGACCCCCGGGCCGTGGCGCCACCCGGGAGGGTCCCCATCCCGGTCGGTCACGTCACGATAACGAGCCTGGTGCGTGTGGCAACGGTGCGCACGGAGTCAACCACCGGGGTGAGATGTCGACTCGGCGCCGCGCCGACACGGTGTGTGACGGACGCGCCGGATGGGACGGGTGTGACGACCGCGTTCGGTGAGGTCAGTGCGTGACGGAGGTCACGGTGTGGCGGCCGTCGCTCGGGGGCACTCGGCTCGGTTCAGCCGGCCAGCGCCCGCTCGCTGACGCGCACCGGCCGCAGCCAGGTGAGCAGGAACCCGGCGACGGCGAGGCCCGCGGCGAGCCCCGCGAACCCACCGGCGACCAGCGCGACCGGCAGCAGGTCGACGTTCGCGGTGACCCGGTCGCCGAGGTCGATGCCGCCGACCAGCAGCAGCGTGCCCAGGGGCAGCAGCGCCAGCACGCTGGTCGCCGCCGTCACCAGGTGCGCGGTCCAGGTGCGCAGCGCCTCGTCGACCGGCACGTCGGCGCCGTCGGCGGGCAGGGGCCGGGTGAGCGCGCGCAGCAGCGCGACCTCCGCGAGCAGCCAGGTGGCCAGCGGGATCGCGAGGGCCGTCCAGCCGACGGCGTCGCGCAGGTCGCCCTGCTGCCAGGTGACGACGGCGGCGACGACCTCGGCGACGACGACGGCGCGCATCGTCCACAGCAGCCACAGCGAGATCTGCTCGCTGCGCCGCGGCCGGCGGGCGGGCTCGGCCAGGCGCCAGCGCGGCCGCGGGCGGGTGGCCTCGGCGAGCACGACGCCGACGAGCAGGCCCACGATCAGCGCGGGCAGCCAGAGGAACACCGACGCCTCGGCGAACACCGCGATGCTCGCGCCGATGGCGACCAGGCCGAGCAGCAGGCCCAGCCGGCGCACCCGGCGGCCGTGCTGCGCCTGCCGCTGCAGCGTGGCCACGCCCTCGGGCGTGGGGGTGGTGAACTCGATCGCCGCGGACGCGACGGCGCGCCGGCCGGCGGCCAGGGCCCAGGCCCGGGCCAGCAGCACGCCGGGCACCAGCACGGCGATGAAGAGGACGACGGCGATGAGGCGGCCCACGCCGACCAGTGTGCCTCGCTCCGGCGCTCAGCCGGTCGGATGGATGACTGCCCCGTACGGGACCGCTTGGTCGGCCCCCTGCAGGGTCCCGGCACGAGCGTGCGAGTGACGGGGGGCAGGGGGTCCTCTCACCAGGAGCCGAAGACGCGCTCGGCGTTGCGGGTGAGGGCGTCGCACAGCTCCGCGAGCTCCACCCCGGTGACCTCCGCCAGCGCCCGGACGGTGTGCGGCACCAGCCGGGAGGCGTTGGGCCGGCCGCGGTGCGGCATCGGCGTGAGGAACGGCGAGTCGGTCTCCACGAGCAGCTGCCCGACCGGGGTGCGGGCCGCGGCCTCGCGCAGGTAGCCGGCGTTGCCGAAGGTCAGCGTGCCGGCGAAGGACAGCACGAACCCGCGCTCGGCGCAGGCCCGCGCGAACGCCGCGTCGCCGGAGAAGCAGTGCATGACCACGTGCTCCGGCGCGCCCTCGTCGTCGACGACCCGCAGCACCTCCTCGTGCGCGTCGCGGTCGTGGATCACCAGCGCGACCCCGTGCTCCTTCGCGATCCGGACGTGCGCGCGGAAGGACGCCTCCTGCGCCGCCCAGCCCTCGGGCCCGGTGCGGAACCGGTCCAGGCCGGTCTCCCCCACCGCGCGCACCCGCGGCAGCGCCGCGAGCCGGTCGATCTCGGCCAGCGCGTCGTCGTCGGCGAGCCCCTCCCCGACCTCGTTGGGGTGCACGGCGACGGCGGCCAGCACCGCCGGGTGCCGGGCCGCGAGCTCCGCCGACCAGCGCGAGGAGGCGACGTCGACGCCGACCTGCACCAGCCGTGGCACCCCCACGGCGGCCGCGGCGGCGATCTCGGCGTCCACCGCGGCGTCCTCGGCGGGTTCGTCGGTGCGGAACCCGTTCAGGACGATGTCGAGGTGCGTGTGGCTGTCGATCGCCGGCGCCGGCAGCGGCTCCGGGGACGGCGGCGGCTCGCCCCGCCGGTTGGCGCGGGACGCGGCCGAGCGACTCACGGGGCGTTGCCCTCCAGCCGGGCCAGCTCCTCGGCCACGATCGACTCGTCGAGCTTGCGGAACACCGGGGTGGGCGGGGACAGCGGCGTGCCCGACGGCAGCGGGCGGGAGGCCCACACCGCCTGGGCGTCGCCGTAGTCGCCGGTGATGACCGGGTAGGGCGAGCCGTCGTCGAGGTCGGTGACCTCCTCCACCCGCGGCGCCGGCGACCACACGCCCGTGCCGCCGAGCAGCTCGTGCACCTTCTGCGCCGAGTGCGGGAGGAACGGGGTGAGCAGCGCGTTGCAGTCGCTGACCGCCTGCAGCGCGGTGTGCAGCACGGTGTCCCGGCGGGCCGGGTCCTCCTTGAGCTTCCACGGCGCCTGGTCGGACAGGTACTTGTTCGCCTCGCCCACGACCCGCATCGCCTCGGTGGCCGCGGCCTTCTGCCGGTTGCGGGCCAGCAGGTCGCCGATCGGCCCGAACGCCGACGACGTCGAGGCCAGCAGCGCGCGGTCGGCGTCGGTCAGGTCCCCCGGCGTCGGGACGGCGCCCACGTTCTTCGCCGCCATCGACACCGTGCGGTTGACCAGGTTGCCCCAGCCGGCGACGAGCTCGTCGTTGTTGCGCCGCAGGAACTCCGACCAGGTGAAGTCGGTGTCCTGCGTCTCGGGGCCGGCGACCGCGACGAAGTAGCGCAGCGCGTCGGGGTCGTAGCGGGCGAGGAAGTCGCGGACGTAGATGACCACCTGGCGGCTGCTGGAGAACTTGCGGCCCTCCATGGTGAGGAACTCGCTGGAGACCACCTCGGTGGGCAGCGCGAGCCGGCCCAGCGAGCCCGGGCTGCCGCCCTTGTCGCCCTCGCCGTTGTAGCCCTGCAGCTGCGCGGGCCAGATCTCGGCGTGGAAGACGATGTTGTCCTTGCCCATGAAGTAGTAGGCGTCGGCGTCGGGCGACTGCCACCACTGGCGCCAGGCGTCGGCGTCGCCGGAGCGGCGGGCCCACTCGATGGACGCCGACAGGTAGCCGACGACGGCGTCGAACCAGACGTAGATGCGCTTGTCGGGCCGGTCGCGCCAGCCGTCGAGCGGGATCGGCACGCCCCAGTCGATGTCGCGGGTGTAGCTGCGCGGCTTGAGGTCCTCGAGCAGGTTCTTGGCGAAGTTGAGGACGTTGGGCCGCCAGCCGCGCCGCGAGTCCAGCCAGTCGCCGAGGGAGCGGGTGAACGCCGGCAGGTCGAGGAAGTAGTGCTCGCTCTCGACGAAGCGCGGCGTCTCGCCGTTGATCCGGCTGACCGGGTTGATCAGGTCGGTGGGGTCGAGCTGGTTGCCGCAGTTGTCGCACTGGTCGCCGCGGGCGCCGTCGTAGCCGCAGATCGGGCAGGTGCCCTCGATGTAGCGGTCGGGCAGGGTGCGGCCGGTGGACGGGCTGATCGCGCCGAGCGTCGTCTGCGGGAAGACGTACCCGTTCTTGAGCAGGCCGAGGAAGATCTCCTGGCTCACCTGGGCGTGGTTGACCGTGGTGGTGCGGGTGAACAGGTCGTAGCTCAGGCCGAGGGCCTGCAGGTCGCCGACGATGATCCGGTTGTTGCGGTCGGCGATCTCCCGCGGGCTCACGCCCTCCGCGTCGGCGGCCACGGTGATCGGCGTCCCGTGCTCGTCGGTGCCGCTCACCATGAGCACCCGGTCACCGGCCATCCGGTGGTAGCGGCTGAAGACGTCGGAGGGGACGCCGAAGCCGGAGACGTGGCCGATGTGCCGCGGGCCGTTGGCGTAGGGCCAGGCCACGGCGGTCAGGATGTGCCGATCACTCACGTGACGAGAGTAGTGAGGCCCGGCCACCCGCCTCCCGTCAGGAACCGGGGGCGGTGCTCGACGCCGGAGCGCCGGTGCCCGCGTCGGTCCCCACGGGCGTGCTGACCGCGAGCGCGCCGAGGGCCAGGCCGATGAGCACCACGGTGACCAGCCGGGTGCGCGGGTGGGTCACCGGCGGCTCGGCCGGGCGGCGGCGCGGGCCGGCCGCGGTCCAGGCGACCGTCGCCGGCGCCGAGGTGAGCATGAGCTTGCCGACCGGCACGGCCAGCGCGAGCAGCAGCAGCGCCGGCAGGGGCAGCGTCGTCGGCAGGGCCAGGTCGCTGCCGACGGCGAGGACGGCCAGCGCGGCGAGCAGGACGATCTCGCCGCAGGCGACCCCCGCGGGGAGCCGGTGGCCCGAGCCGTCGAGCGCGGCCAGGCCGCCGGCGGCGCACAGCACGATCCACGCGGCCAGCCCGCCCAGCGCGGCGGCGACGAGCAGGCCCGGGGGCTGCGGGGTCGCCGTCATCAGGCCGTCGAGGCCGGTCAGCGCGCCGGCCAGCAGCCCGACCGCCTCCAGCATGCAGACGGCGGCCAGCAGCAGCACGGCCGCCGGCCGCCGCTGCGGGTCGGCGGTGGTCGGGAGGGGGGCGTCGAGGACGCTGGTCGCCACGGGATCGCTCCTGGCCGGGGACGTCGGTCACCGGTCAGGTCGTCCCGCGGGCGGCGCGGCAGGAGGTCCGCCGCCCCCTGCCTCACCCCTCGGGGGGAGGGGTCAGCGGCGGGCCTCCCGGTCGGCGGCCAGCCGCCGCGCCGCGGCCTCGCCCTCGGCGCCGGCGAGCCGGCTGTGCCGCCGCCCGTAGGCGAAGTAGACGACGAAGCCCAGCGCCATCCAGATGGCGAACCGCAGCCAGGTGTCGGCGGGCAGGTTGAGCATCAGGTAGAGGCAGGCCAGCGCCGAGACGATCGGCAGCACCGGCACGAGGGGGACGCGGAACGCGCGGTGCAGGTCGGGCCGGGTCCGGCGCAGCACGATCACGGCGATCGAGACCAGCACGAAGGCGAACAGCGTGCCGATGTTGACCAGCTCCGCGAGGGTGCCGAGCGGGAGGAAGCCGGCGAGCAGGGCGACGGCGATCCCGGTGCCGATGGTGATCTTGTACGGCGTGCCGTAGCGCGGGTGCACCGTCGCCATCCCCGGCGGGAGCAGGTGGTCGCGGCTCATCGCGAACAGCACCCGCGACTGGCCGAGCATCAGGATCATCACGACCGACGTCAGGCCGGCCAGCGCGCCCACCGAGATCAGGCTGGAGACGAACGACAGCCCGACGCTGCTGAACGCCTCGGCCAGCGGCGCCTCCGTGGACAGCTCGCCGTAGGGCTGCATGCCGACGACGACGAGGCTGACGGCGACGTAGAGCAGCGTGCAGATGACCAGCGAGCCGATGATCCCGCGCGGCAGGTCCTTGCGCGGGTCCCTCGTCTCCTCGGCCGCCGTCGCCACGATGTCGAAGCCGATGAAGGCGAAGAACACGATCGAGGCGCCGGCGATCACGCCGCCCCAGCCGAAGCTGCCCTGGCTCCAGCCGAACAGCGTCTGGATGAGCGGGGCGTGCCAGCCGCTCTCCCCCGCCGCGGCCGGCTCGGCCGGCGGCACGAAGGGCGTGTAGTTGGCGGCCTTCGTGTAGAAGAACCCGAGCACGATGATCAGCAGGACGATGGCGACCTTGATCGCCACGATCACGCCGGTCACGCGGGACGAGAGCTTGATGCCGAGCACCAGGACGCCGGTCATCACCAGCGCGATGACGATCGCCGGGATGTTGACCGTCGCGGTCTCGCCGGCGATGGAGGTCGGCAGCGGGATGCCGATGTCGCCGAGCAGCTGGTTGAGGTAGCCCGACCAGCCCACCGAGACCGTGGCCGCGCCCAGGGCCAGCTCCAGCACCAGGTCCCAGCCGATGATCCAGGCGACGAGCTCGCCCAGCGTGGCGTAGGAGAACGTGTAGGCCGACCCGGCCACCGGGACCGTCGAGGCGAACTCGGCGTAGCAGACCGCCGCCAGGCCGCAGACGACGCCGGCGATGACGAACGAGATCGCCACGGCCGGGCCGGCGGTGGTCTTCGCGACCTCGCCGGTGAGCACGAAGATGCCGGTCCCGATGATCACCCCGACGCCGAAGACGGTGAGGTCGAGGCCCGAGAGGTTCTTCTTGAGCCGGTGCTCCGGCTCGTCGGTGTCCCGGATGGAGTCCTCGACGGACTTGACCCGTCGCGTGCCAGCGGCCACGCCGTCCTCCTGCTCGTCGCCCGGCGTTCCCGCGCGGCGCCGGTCCTCCGGGCAGCGTGGCACGGGCGCCCCGTGCCCGCACGCCTACGCTGCTGCACGCCCGCCGCGGCGGCGGGGCGGGAGGAGGCGGTCGGGGTGAGCGAGGAACGGACGGGCGCGCCCGGCCCCTACGTGCCCACGACGCGCCCCCGGCCGGCCGGTGCGCCGCGCCCGGCGCCGGCCCGGCCGGACGGGGTGGGCGCCGTCGTCGACTGCGCCGTCTACGTCGAGGGCCGCCGCGAGCCGCCGGTGGACCCGATGGAGGCGTTGGAGGCCGCCGTCGAGCGGGGCGGCTTCGTGTGGCTGGGACTGTTCGAGCCGACGGAGGAGGAGCTCGGCGCGATCGCCGAGCGGTACGGGCTGCACCCGCTCGCCGTCGAGGACGCCGTCTACGCCCACCAGCGGCCCAAGCTCGAGCGCTACGACGACGACCTGTTCATGGTGCTCAAGACCGCGACCTACCTCGAGCACGAGGAGCTGACCGCCACCAGCGAGGTGGTCGACACCGGCGAGGTGATGGTCTTCCTCGGCGCCCACCACGTGATCACCGTGCGGCACGGTCAGCACGGCGACCTCGCCGACCTGCGGCGCCGGCTCGAGGACCAGCGCGACCTGCTGTGCCTGGGCCCGTCGTCGGTGCTCTACGCGGTGGCCGACCTCGTCGTCGACTCCTTCGTCGAGGTGTCCGAGCAGGTGCAGGACGACGTCGACGAGCTCGAGGCGTCGGTGTTCAGCCCGCAGCGCACCGATGACATCGGCCGGCTCTACCAGCTCAAGCGCGAGCTGATGCAGCTGCGCCGGGCGGTCGGGCCCCTGGAGCTGCCGCTGCAGAAGCTGTCGGAGCGGCAGGTCGACGTCGTGCCCGACGCGATGCGCTCGTACTTCCGCGACGTGCTCGACCACGCGATCCGCGTGCGCGACCAGGTGGCCGGGCTCGACGAGCTGCTGTCGTCGATCCTGCAGGCGTCGCTGGCGCGGACGTCGATGAACGACAACGAGGACATGCGCAAGATCTCGGCCTGGGCGGGCATCATCGCCGTCCCGACCGCGATCGCCGGGATCTACGGCATGAACTTCGAGTGGATGCCCGAGCTGCAGTGGCGCTGGGGCTACCCGATGGTCTGGATCGTGATCGTCGTGGCGTGCTCGCTGCTCTACCGCGGCTTCAAGCGCAACGGCTGGCTCTAGCCCGCCGGGCAGGCATTGGAAGCTATCCGCACGTAGTGGGGCCCCTGACGTGGGCATAGCTTCCAATGCCTCGACAGTCCAATCAGGCATGTGGACGGAGCCGTCGCCCCACAGGTGAGCCGCTGCCGTCCATCGCAACCGGTCGAGGCTCCACCGTCACCGCATGAAGTGGCGCGAGCACATCACCGAGGTCATCGCGGGGAACGGCGGCATCGCGAGCCGGCAGGAGCTGCTCACACGGGTACCGGCGACCGTGCTCGACGGCTTCCTCGGCCGGCGGACGCTGACCCGCATCTTCCCGCACGTCTACTGCCTCGCCGGCCAGAGCGTGGACGACCGCTTGTTGTTGCGCGCGGCCCTTCGGCACGCGGGCCAGGGTGCCGCCATCAGTCACACGTCGGCGCTGGCGGTCTAGGGGCTCGTCGCTCTCCGCCGTCCGGTGCACCTGACCATCGACCAGGCCGCCCGACGCGCGGGCGCGCCCGACCTGGTGATCCACCGACGCCTGCGCTTCCGCGTCGAAGCTCCTCAGTGCGTCCTCCGCCACGGCCTGCCGGTGACGGACCTCGCCCGCTCGCTGGTCGACTCGTGGCCGTTGTTGGCGGTGGACGATCGCCGTCCCCTGCTGCTCGACGCCGCGCGCCGACGACTCGTGACGCCGTCCGCACTGCTCGAGGCACTGGGTGAGCGCCCCAACGTCGGCGGTCACCGCGCCCTGGCGCAGGCCATCGATCTCGTGCACGACGGCTGCGAGAGCGAACTGGAGGCACTCGGCGTCCTCGGGGTGTTCCGGCACTGCTCCCTCCCGCCGGGGATCGGTCAGTACCGCTTGGCCCTGCCGCAGGGCGGCATCCGGCTCGACCGAGCCTGGCCGGAGGTCAAGCTCGCGGTGGAGCTCGACGGCGCCCGTCACCACACGTCGCCCGAGGACCGGCAGCGCGACCTGGCTCGCGACGCAGCGCTCGCCGCAGCCGGCTGGCTGGTGCTGCGCTTCACCTACGCCGACGTCAGGCGGAACCCCGAGCTCGTGCGTCGGCGGGTCCCGGAGGTCTACCGGATCCGTCAGGCGCAGCTCCGCGTGGGCTGACGTGGCACCGGTGAGGCATAGGAAGCAATCCGCACGTCTGGGCGCCCGATACGTGCGGATAGCTTCCTATGCCTGGTCCAGCGGCTCCTTGGCGGCGACGACGGCGTCGTAGACGGTACGGCGCGGGAGGCCGGTGCGGGCGACGACGGCGCGGATCGCGTCCTTGCGGGTGGCCCCCGCGGCCTCCTCCCCCGCCACCAGCGCCGCGAGCTCGGCCGGCGACAGGGACACCGGCTCGGGCACAGCGCCCGCCACCACGAGCGTGATCTCCCCGCGCACGCCGTCGGCGGCCCACTCGACGAGCGCGGACAGCGGCCCGCGGCGGACCTCCTCGTGCGTCTTGGTCAGCTCGCGGCACACCGCCGCCTCCCGCGACGGGCCGAACGCGGCGGCGGCATCGGCCAGCGCGTCGGCCAGCCGGTGCGGCGACTCGAAGAAGACCATCGTGCGGCGCTCGTCGGCGAGCGAGGCCAGCCGCGACCGCCGCTCCCCCGGCTTGCGCGGCAGGAACCCCTCGAAGCAGAACCGGTCGACCGGCAGCCCCGACACCGCGAGCGCCGTCGTCACCGCCGACGGGCCGGGCACCGAGGTCACCGCGACGCCCGCCTCGATCGCCGCGCGCACCAGCGTGTAGCCGGGGTCGGAGACCGAGGGCATGCCGGCGTCGGTGAGCAGCAGGACCGTCGCGCCGTCGGCCAGCGCGGCCAGGAGCCCCGGCAGCCGCTGGCGCTCCACCGACTCGTGGAAGGTCACCACCCGCCCGGTCGGCGTCACCTCGAGGTCGGTGGCCAGCCGGTGCAGGCGCCGGGTGTCCTCGACCGCCAGGACGTCGGCCGTCGCCATCGCCTGGCGCAGCCGCGGGCCGACGTCGCCGGGCTGGCCGAGGGGCGCCCCACCGAGCACGAGCCGTCCGGTCACGGCGTCGAGCCTGTCACGCCGGTGCGCCCGGGCGGCCCACCTACCCTGAGGCCCATGGCGGTCCTGGCTCCCGAGCGCACCGCCGCCGAGCCTCCCGCCGGCCCGCCGCCCGCCCGGCGGCGCTGGCCGCTCCCCCACCCGCGGGTCGACCGCGTGCCGCCGCTGCCCGGCGACGCGCGGCTGTCCTGGCTGCTCACCGGGCTGCTCGGGCTGCTGACGCTGGTCAGCCGGCTGGTCGGCATCAGCTACCCACGCACGCTGCTGTTCGACGAGGCGTACTACCCGCCCGAGGCGTGGGACCTGCTGCAGTGGGGCCACGAGTACAACCGCGGCTACACGTTCATCGTCCACCCGCCGCTGGGCAAGTGGCTCATCGCGTCGGGCGAGCAGCTGTTCGGCTACACCAGCCTGGGCTGGCGGTTCCCCTCGGCGGTGGCCGGGGCGGTCACGGTCGTCGTCCTCGCCCGGCTGGCCCGGCGGCTCACCGGCAGCACCCTGCTCGGCCTGGTCGCGGGCCTGCTGCTGGCCCTCGACGGGTTCGCGTTCACGGTCTCCCGGATCGGCCTGCTCGACGTCTTCCTGCAGGTCTTCGTCGTCTCCGCCGTCGCCTGCCTGGTCGTCGACCGCGAGCGCGTGCGGGCCCGCGTGCGCGCGCACCTGCCCGTGCCGGCCACCGGCTTCCGGCTCGGCCCGCGCGGCTGGCGGATCGCCGCCGGCCTGCTCTTCGGCTGCGCCTGCGCGGTCAAGTGGAGCGGGCTGTACTTCCTCGCCTTCGCCACCGTGCTGTCGCTGTTCTGGGACCGGGCGGCGTGGCGCGAGGCCGGCGTCCCGAACCCGACGGCGACGACGCTGCGCCGCTCACTGCCCGGCGCCACCTGGGCGCTGGCCGCCGTCCCGGTGCTCACCTACCTGGCCAGCTTCACCGGGTGGTTCCTCGGCGAGACGGCGCAGGGTCGCTGGTGGGCGCAGCGCAACCCGGAGACGGCGTTCCCGTGGGTCCCGGACGCGCTGCGCTCCTGGTGGCACATGCACGCCGAGTGGTGGACGTTCCACAACGGCCTGTCCACCCCGCACCCGTGGGAGTCGGGCCCGTGGACCTGGCTGGTCAACGGCCGGCCCATCCTGCTGTGGAACCCGCAGGGCCTCACCGACGCCGCGGGCGACCAGGTGATCCGCTACATCCTCATGGTCGGGACGCCGACGCTGTGGCTCGCGTTCGCGCCGGCGCTTGCGTGGACGGCGTGGCGGGTCGTCGCCCGGCGCGACCCCGTGGCGATCCTCGTCGCGGTCATGGTGGCCGCGGGCTGGGGCACCTGGTTCCTCAACCCCGAGCGCACGATGTTCGTCTTCTACATGGCGCCGGTGCTGCCGTTCTTCGTGCTCGCCGTCGTCCTGGTGCTGCAGGACGCGCTCGGCCGCCCGGGCGCCCCGCCGTGGCGCCGCTCGGCGGGCCTGGCCGCCGTCAGCGGCTACGTGGCCGTCGTCGCGGGCACGTTCGTCTTCTTCTACCCGGTGCTCGCCGGCCTGCCGCTCTCGCACGCGGAGTGGGTGGCCCGCATGTGGTTCCCCTCATGGTTCTGAGGACTTGAGCCGCCAACTGGTTGCGGAGTACAACCAGAGGACGTGAGTTCCTCATCCGGCACGTGGAAGCAGCCGAAGGCCGTCTACGCCGTCGCCTTCGCCTGCGTCGTCAGCTTCATGGGCATCGGCCTCGTCGACCCGATCCTGCCCGCCCTCTCCGAGCAGCTCGACGCCTCGCCGAGCCAGGTGAGCCTGCTGTTCACCAGCTACCTCGTCGTCACCGCCGTGTCCATGCTCGGCACCGGGTGGGTGTCCAGCCGGATCGGCGCGAAGAGGACGCTGGTCACCGGGCTCGCGGTCATCGTCGTGTTCGCCACCCTGGCCGGGCTGTCGGGCTCCATCGACGGGATCGTCGGCTTCCGCGCGGGCTGGGGCCTGGGCAACGCCCTGTTCATCGCCACCTCGCTGGCGGTCATCGTCGCCTCGGCCACCGGCGGCTTCGCCGGGGCGATCGTGCTCTACGAGGCCGCCCTGGGCCTCGGCATCGCGGCCGGCCCGCTCGTCGGCGGGCTGCTCGGGGACGTGAGCTGGCGGGGGCCGTTCTTCGGCGTCGCCGTCCTCATGGCGATCGCCCTGCTGGCCACCGTCGTGCTGCTCGACGAGACCCCCAGGCCGGCGCAGCGGACCTCCCTGTCCGCGCCGCTCAGGGCGCTGCGGCACCGCAGCCTGCTGACCATGAGCCTCACCGCGCTCCTCTACAACTGGGGCTTCTTCACGATGCTGGGCTACGCGCCCTATCCGATGGAGCTCGGCGCCGTCGACCTCGGCTGGGTGTTCTTCGCCTGGGGCCTGCTGGTCGCCCTGTTCTCCGTCGTCGCCGCACCCCGCCTGCAGGCCCGCTTCGGCACCGCACCCTCGCTCTACGGCGCGCTCGGCACCTTCGCCGTCCTGCTCCTGCTCATCGGCCTGTACACCGACGTCCGGTGGGCGCTCATCGCCTGCGTCGTCGCCTCCGGCGCCGTCGTCGGGATCAACAACACGCTGACCACCCAGGCGGTCATGCTCGTGGCGCCCGTGGAGCGCCCGGTCGCCTCGGCCGCGTACGGCTTCGTGCGGTTCATCGGCGGCGGACTCGCCCCGTTCGTCGCGGGGCAGATGGTCGACGCCTGGGACATCCACGTCCCGTTCCTCGTCGGCGCGGGCGCCGTCGCCCTCGGCGTCGTGGTGCTCGCCACCGGCCACCGCGTGCTCACCGCCGCCGACGCCGGCCTCGCCGGCGGCCACGGGCAGCCCGACCCCGCCGACGTCGCCGGTGAGGTGGCCGACGAGTTCGGCGGCGCCCCGGCCGCGGTCGACGGCGAGGTGGCCGCGCAGCACGCCCGCGCCTGAGCAGCCCTACGGTGGGCGGCACCGGCACCGGGGAGGACGACGATGACCAGCCCCACCGACCGCCCGCGGGTGGCCACCGAGCTCGACGGCGACGTCTGGACGGTGACCCTGGACCGTCCCGAGGCCGGCAACGCCATCGACCCGGCCATGGCCGCCGCGCTCGCCGACGCCCTCGACGTCCGCCCGGCGGGCGCACGGGCGGTGCTGCTGCTCGGCCGCGGCGAGCGGTTCTGCGTCGGCGGGGACGTCCGCGCCTTCGCCGGCGCCGACGACCTGCCCGCCTTCGTCGGCCGCCTCGCCGAGGACTGGCACGCCGTCGTCCGCCGGCTGCTGGACAGCCCGGTGCCGGTGGTCGCCGGGGTCCAGGGCGCGGTGGCCGGGGCCGGCGTGGGGCTGGTGGGGGCCTGCGACGTCGTCGTCAGCGCCCGCTCGACCCGCTTCCGCCCGGCCTACGGCGCGCTGGGCCTGTCCCCCGACGGCGGCAGCTCCTGGGTGCTGGCCCGCACCCTGGGCGCCCCGCTGGCGCTGGACCTGATGCTCACCGACGGCACCCTCACCGCCGTCGAGGCGCACCGGCACGGGCTGGTGGCCCGGCTGGTGGAGGACGAGGAACTGCCCGGCGCCGCGGTCGAGCTGGCCCGCCGGCTGGCCGCCGGCCCGGTGCGGGCCATGGTCCGCACGCGCGGGCTGGTGCGCCGGGCGGCCACGCGCACCGCCGCCGAGCAGCTCGAGGACGAGGCGCGGCTGATCGCGGAGTCCGCCGCCGACCCGGAGGGCCGGGAGGGCGTGCGCGCGTTCACCGCGAAGCGGCCACCGGACTTCCGGTCGGCCTGAGCGCCTCGCCGGCCCCCGCCGGCACCACGACGAGCGGGTCCGGCGTGCCGACGACGTCGTCGCGGCGGCCGGTGTAGTCGAGCACCGACAGCACGTGCCGCATGGCCTCGAGCCGGGCGCGCTTCTTGTCGTTGGCGCGGACCACCGTCCACGGCGCGTGCGGGGTCGACGTCGCCGCGAACATCGCCTCCTTGGCCGCCGTGTAGTCGTCCCAGCGGTCGAGGGCGGCGAGGTCGGTGGGCGAGAGCTTCCACTGCCGCACCGGGTCGCGCTGGCGGATGGCGAAGCGGGTGCGCTGCTCGCCGCGCGACACCGAGAACCACAGCTTGACCAGGTGCAGGCCGTCGGCGACGAGCATCCGCTCGAACTCCGGCGCCTCCCGCAGGAAGGCCGCGTACTCCTCGTCGGTGCAGTAGCCCATCACCCGCTCGACGCCGGCGCGGTTGTACCAGGACCGGTCGAACAGCACGATCTCCCCGGCCGCGGGCAGGTGCTGCACGTACCGCTGCAGGTACCACTGGCCCTGCTCGCGCTCGGTGGGCTTGTCCAGTGCCACCACCCGGCTCCCGCGCGGGTTGAGGTGCTCCGTGAACCGCTTGATCGCCCCGCCCTTGCCCGCGGCGTCGCGGCCCTCGAAGACGATCGCCACGCGCCGGCGCTGCTCCTTGACCGACGCCTGCAGCTTGAGCAGCTCGATCTGGAGCCGGCGCTTCTCCGGCTCGTACTCCCGCCGGCGCAGCAGCTCCGGGTAGGGGTGGTCCTCGCGCCAGGTCTCCGGGCGCGGGCCGTGCCCCGTCGTCCGGCCGCCGGCGAGCACGCCGCCGGTCCAGCGGCCCGGGTCGGGCTCGCGGCGCGGGCGGGGCAGCGCCGCGGCGGCCCGGTGCGGGGCCGGGAGCGCGGGCGGCGGGACGGCGTCGCGCGGCAGGGGCACGACGACGTCGGCGGCGAGGGCGGCGGCGGGGGCGGGTGCGACGGCGGACGGGACGGCGGACGGGGGCGCGGCCTCCGGCAGCCGCAGCAGCTCCAGCGGCGCCCAGACCACGCGCGGGGTGCCGGCCCAGTCGACGCGCACCCGCGCGCGGCAGCGGCCGTCGTCGTCGAAGCGCCAGCCCAGCACCTCGGCGGCGCGCCAGGCGCCGTCGAGGTGCAGCTCCGCCGGCTGCACCTCCCCGAGGGAGGCGACCCGGTCCCCGTGTGCCGCCATGCCGATCACGCTAGGAGAGATCGCACCTGCGGACCGTGAGCACCTGTGACGAAGTCGCGGCCCCGCCGATGGCGATCCGGGCCAGGAACGACCGACGCCGCCGGGGCGGGTGCCCCGACGGCGTCGGACTCAGGGTGGAGCTGAGGGGATTCGAACCCCTGACCCCCTCGATGCGAACGAGGTGCGCTACCGGACTGCGCCACAGCCCCTGACGTGCGCCAAGAGTACCGCCCGTCTCTCCCGGGCCGCCGACGGGGGTGGCGGCCCGGGGTCGAACGGTCAGCCGTTGACGACGCGCGGCTCGTAGTAGTCGATGTCGGCGAAGCCGATGTCGTCGTCGTCGAGGCCGACGACGGCGCTGTCCTGCCAGCCGGCCGGCGCCGGGGTGCGGGCGGCGACCACGCGGGCGGGCCGCAGCGGGTGCACCGGCGCGAGCGGCAGGCTCGGGTGCGGCAGGCCGACGGTGTGGTGCACCGGCTCCTCGTCGACCCGGGCGTCGACCCGGGCGTCGACCCGGGCGTCGACCGGAGCCGCCGGGCGGGCGGCCGGGCGCGGCGCGGGACGGGCGGCGCCCCGAGCGGCGGTGCGGGCCGCGCGGCGGGCGGCGGCCTGCTCGCGGCGGACCGCGGCGCGCAGCACGGCCAGGTAGCCGACCACCGCGACGTCGAGCAGCCCCTGGGCCACCCACAGCCACGGGCTGACGACCACCGCGCCGACCAGGGCCAGCAGCGTCAGCGCGACCAGGCCGGCCAGCGTGCGGCGCCGGACGGCGTGCACGTCGACCCGCAGCTCGCCGGTGCTGCGCAGCAGGTCGCGGTCGACCGAGACGCGCTCGGTCTCCGCCGAGCGCACCGGGTCACCGAGCCGCCGCCGCTGCAGCGTCCGGCCCGGGGTGACCTCCGCACGGGCCACCCTCCCGTCGCCGCGGGTCACCACCATCGGCACCAGCACGACGAACCAGAGAACGACCAGCGCGGCGAGCAGCACGCCTGACCCCATCGAGAACACCACCCGTCACACGAGTCACTTGCCGCGGCAGGTTATGCAGGCAGATCCCCAGGACGAGGGAGGCGCGCGGGCGTGTCGCGGGAGTGTTGCGTGACGGGTGGGACGGGGGAGGCGGCGTGTCGACATGCGGTCGGCCGCTCACCGAGCGTCAGTGGTGTAGGCCCGGACCCCGCGCGAGCCAGGTGGAGAGCACGCCGGCCGGGGCGTCCTCGGCCAGCAGCGCGTAGGACAGGTGGTCGCGCCAGTCGCCGTCGATGTCGAGGTAGCGGCGCAGCAGCCCCTCGCGCGCGAAGCCCAGCCGCTCGACCAGCGCCTGGCTCGGCCGGTTCTCGGGGCGGATGTCGGCCTGCAGCCGGTGCAGCCCGCCCGGGCCGAACGCGTGGTCGCACACCAGCGCGACGGCGAGCGAGGCGAGCCCCCGCCCGGCCACCGCGCGGTCGACCCAGTAGCCCAGCGACCCCGACCGCAGCGCCCCGCGGACGATGTTGTCCACGGTCACCTGCCCGGCCAGCCGGCCCTCCACCCGTACGGCGAACGGCATCGACGTGCCCGCCCGCGCCCGGCGCAGCACCGACCGGCGCATCGCCCGGTAGGCCGCCGGCGTGTGCCGCACCGACCAGGCCACCGGCGCCGACGGCTCCCACGGCCGCAGCCACGACTCGTTGGCCAGCCGCAGCCGGCTCCACTCCACGGCGTCGCCGCGGCCGAGCGGTGACAGCTCGACCGGGCCGTACGCCAGGCGGGCCGGCCAGCCGGGGTGGGGCGTGGGTTCCAGCTCAGCCGCCCAGGAGCAGCGGCATGACGGTCACCAGACCACCCTCGGCGACCTCGGTGACGTCCTCGTCCACGACGATCAGGCAGTTGGCCCGCGCCATCCGCGCGAGCAGCGCCTCGTCGCCGCCGCCGAGGGGCTCGACCACGTAGCCGCCGTCGGGGTGGCGCATGACCTGGCCGTGCAGGTACTGCCGGTAGCCCAGCGGGGAGAGCAGCCGCTCGGCGGAGATCGCCTGCACGGTGCGGCGGAACAGCTGCCGCTTGCCGAGCATCGAGCGGATCGCCGGGCGCACGAACACCTCGAAGGACACCAGCGCCGCGACCGGCTCGCCGGGCACGCAGATCACCGGGACGTCGTCGCGGCCCAGCCGGCCGAAACCCTGCAGGGGGCCGGGGTGCATCGTCACCTGACGGAAGCGCATCGGGCCGAGCTCGGCGAGCACCTCCTGCACCATGTCGCCGTCGGCGGAGAAGGTGCCGGCGATGAGCACCAGGTCGCTGCGCAGCAGCTGGCTCTCCAGCACCTCGGTGAGCCGGCGGCGCTCGGTGGGCAGGATGCCCCAGCGGTAGGCGGCGGCCCCGGCGTCACGGGCGGCGGCGGCCAGCGCGTAGGTGTTGACGTCGACCACCTGCCCGGGCGCGGGCTGCGTGGTGATGTCGACCAGCTCGGTGCCGGCCGAGAGCACGGCCACCCGCGGGCGCGGGCGCACCTGCACCCGGTCGCGGCCGACGGCGGCGAGCAGGCTGATCTGCGCCGGCCCGATCGGGGTGCCCACGGTGACCGCGCTGGTGCCCGGCGACACGTCGTCGCCGGCGCGGCGCACCCAGCTGCCCGGCTCGACGCCGGCGTGCACCTGCACCCGCACCATCCCGCCGTCGGTCCACACGCCGGGGACGACGACGTCGGCGCCGGTCGGCAGCATCGCGCCGGTGGCCACCCGCTGGGCGAGCCCGGGCGCCAGGGCAGTCGGGACGGCGGCGCCGGCCACGGTCTCGCCGACGACGGCCAGCTCCACCGGCGCGTCGGGCGTGGCGCCGGCGACGTCCTCGGCGCGGGCCGCGTAGCCGTCGACGGCGGCCTGGTCGAAGGCGGGCAGCGCGCGGGCGCTGACGACGTCCTCGGCGCAGAGCAGGCCCTGCGCGTCGAGGACGGCGAGCTCGATCGGCTCGGGCTGCGGCACCGCGGCGAGGATCTCGTCGAGGTGCGCCTCGACGGTGCGCGGCGCCGGCGGCTCGGGCTCGGCGAGGGTGCGGGGTGGCGGCACCGCGCCGCGGTCGATCGCGGCGGTGGCGTGCACGGGCAGCCGCGGCGACGTCGGGGGGTCGACGGTGGCCCCGCTGCGGAGGTCCAGCGCCGTCGTGTCCCGGGGCGCGCGGCCCGCGCCGTTCTCGCTCATCGCCTCGATCGTCCCCCCTCGGGGGGCCGCCTCAGGCCTGCGACGCGCCCTCGGCGGGCAGGTCGGCCACGAACTCGGTCAGCCAGGAGCGCAGCGCGGGCCCGAGGTCCTCGCGCTCGGAGGCCAGCCGGATGACCGCCTTGAGGTAGTCGAGCTTGTCGCCGGTGTCGTAGCGGCGGCCGTCGAACACCACGCCGTGCAGCGGGTGCCCGCGCTCGACGAGGGTGGCCAGCGCGTCGGTCAGCTGGATCTCCCCGCCGCGGCCGGGCGCGGTCTCGCGCAGCACGGCGAACACCTCGGGCGACAGCACGTAGCGGCCGATGATCGCCAGGCTGGAGGGCGCCTCGTCGACCGGGGGCTTCTCCACCAGGCCGGTGATCGTGACGACGCCCTCCTGGACGTCCTCCTCGATCGCGACCGCGCCGTACTTGTCGATGTTCTCCGCACCCACGTCGAGCAGCGCGATCACCGAGCCGCCGTGCTCGGCCTGGACGGCGAGCATCTGCTCGAGCAGGTGGTCGCGGGCGTCGATGAGGTCGTCGCCGAGCAGGACGGCGAACGGCTCGTCGCCGACGAACGCGGACGCCTGCAGCACCGCGTGGCCGAGGCCCCGCGCCTCGCCCTGCCGGACGAAGTGCACCTGCGCGACGTCGGTGGACTCCTGGACGGCGGCCAGCCGGCCGGCGTCGCCCTTCTTCTCCAGCGCCGCCTCGAGCTCGGGGGTGCGGTCGAAGAAGTCCTCGATGGCGGCCTTGTTGCGGCCGGTCACCATGAGCACCTCGGCGAGGCCCGCGCGGGCGGCCTCCTCGACGATGTACTGCAGCGCGGGGCGGTCGACGACCGGCAGCAGCTCCTTCGGCACCGCCTTGGTGGCGGGGAGGAACCGGGTGCCCATCCCGGCGACGGGGATGACGGCCTTGCGCGCCGGGCGCTGCGGGGTCGACATGGGCGGCAGCCTAGCCAGGCGGGCGCACCGGACGATCCCGTACCGACCCCTCCGGGGGAGGTGCGGCCCTAGCCTGACCGGGTGACCCCGCCGCCGGAGGGAGACGCGGCCAAGGCCGCGCTGCGCGAACGGTTCGTGGCCGCCCGCCTGGACCGCTCCCCCGCCGCGCGCGCGTCCGCCGCGGCGGCGGTCACCAGCGCCCTGCTCGCCCGCCTGGCGCAGGTGCGGGTGCTGGCGGCGTTCGTCCCCGACGACACCGAGCCCGGCGCCGGCCGGCTGCCGGCCGCGTTCACCCAGCTCGGCGCGCGGGTGCTGCTGCCGGTGGTGCCCGACTCCGGGGCCGAGCTGCGGTGGGCGGTCGACACCGGGCGGCTGGCGCCGGGCCGCTTCGGCCTGTCCGAGCCGGTGGGGCCGCGGCTGGGGCCGACGGCGCTGGGCACCGCGCAGGTCGTCGTCGTGCCGGCGCTCGCCGTCGACCGCGCGGGCACCCGGCTGGGCCGCGGCGGCGGCTACTACGACCGCGCCCTGCGGCACGCGCGGCCGGGCGCCGTCGTGGTGGCGCTGGTCTTCGACGACGAGCTGGTCGACGCGCTGCCGGCGCTCGACCACGACCGCCCGGTGACCGCCGTCGTCACCCCCTCCGGCGGCTGGCAGGACCTACCGACCGGTAGGTGACACGGTGGGCGGCGTCCCGTCAGCGTCGACGACAGGAGCCCCGCCCGTGTCACCGGAGATCGTCACGATCCTGGCGCTGGTCGCCATCTTCGCGATCGCCTCGTTCCTGCCGATCAACATGGGCGCCCTCGCCTTCGTCGCCGCCTTCCTCGTGGGGACGCTGTCGGTCGGGCTCTCCACCGACGACATCCTCGGCGGCTTCCCGGCCGAGCTGGTGGTCACGCTCATCGGCGTCACCTACCTGTTCGCCATCGCGCAGAACAACGGCACCGTCGACCTGCTGGTGCGCGGGGCGGTGCGGCTGGTCGGCGGGTACGTCGCGGCGATCCCGTGGGTGATGTTCGCCGTCACCGCGCTGCTCACCGCGATCGGCGCCCTCTCCCCCGCCGCGGTGGCGATCATCGCGCCGATCGCGCTGGGGTTCGCCGCCCGCTACGACATCAACCCGCTGCTGATGGGGATGATGGTCGTCCACGGCGCCCAGGGCGGCGGGTTCTCCCCGATCAGCGTCTACGGCGTGACGGTGAACCAGATCGTCGAGGACGAGGGGCTCACCTCCAGCCCGGTCACGGTCTTCCTCGGCAGCCTGTTCTTCAACATCGCGATCGGCGTCGTGCTGTTCCTCGTCCTCGGCGGCCGCGGCCTCATCGGCCGGCGGGTCTCGGCCGAGGTCCCCGCGCACGCCGGGCACGCCGAGGAGCCGGCGGTGACCGGCCACGGCGCCCCGCCCGGACCGGCCGTCGGTCCCGACTCCCTGCGCGACGGCGACACGGCCGACGGTGCCGCCGACGACGACGCCGCACCGCAGCGGGTCACCTTCGACCAGGTGCTCACCCTCGTCGGGCTGGTCACCGTCGCCGTCCTGGCGCTGGTGTTCGACCTGGACATCGGGTTCGTGTCGATCACCGTGGCGACCGTGCTGGCGCTGTTCGCCGCCGCCCGGCACAAGGGCGCGGTCAGCCAGATCAGCTGGTCGACCGTGCTGCTCATCGCGGGCGTCCTGAGCTTCGTGTTCGTGCTGCAGGAGGCGGGCACGATCGACTACGTCGGCGAGGCCGTCATCGGCCTGGGCGCGCCCCTGCTCATCGCGCTGCTGCTCTGCTACATCGGCGGGGTGGTGTCGGCGTTCGCGTCGTCGACCGCGATCATCGGCGTCGCCATCGCACTGGCGGTGCCGTTCCTGCAGGCCGGGGAGATCGGCGCCGTCGGCGTGGTGGTGGCCCTGTCCGTGTCGTCGACGATCGTCGACGTCAGCCCGTTCTCGACCAACGGCGCGCTCGTGCTCGCCAACGCGCAGAACGTGGACAGGGACCGCTTCTACCGGCAGATGCTCGGCTACGCCGGGATCGTCGTCGCCGCGGGGCCGCTGCTGGCCTGGCTGGTGTTCGTCGTCCCCGGCTGGCTGTGAGACAGGGAGAGGACGCATGACCGGACCGCGCAGTGGACCCCTCGAGGGGATCCTCGTCGTCGACCTGACCCGCGCGCTGGCCGGGCCGCACGCGGGCATGATGCTCGGCGACCTCGGCGCCCGCGTGATCAAGGTGGAGAACCCCGGCAGCGGGGACGACACCCGCGGCTGGGGGCCGCCGTTCGTGCAGCCGGAGGGCGCGGCGCGGGAGTCGACGTACTTCCTGTCGACCAACCGGAACAAGGAGTCGGTCACCCTCGACCTCAAGGACGACGCCGACAAGGAGCTGCTGCGCGAGCTCGTGCGCCGGGCCGATGTGCTCCTGGAGAACTTCCGCCCCGGCACGCTGGCCCGCCTCGGCTTCGGCACCGACGTCCTCGCCGAGCTCAACCCGCGGCTGGTCACGCTCTCCATCAGCGGCTTCGGCCACGACGGCCCCGAGGGCAGCCGCGCCGGCTACGACCAGATCGCCCAGGGCGAGGCGGGGCTCATGTCGCTGACCGGCCCCGGCCCCGACGACCCGCAGCGGGTGGGTGTGCCGATCGGCGACCTGCTCGCCGGCATGTACGGCGCCTACGGCGTGCTCGCCGCCCTCCACGAGCGCCAGCGGACCGGCCGCGGCCAGGTGGTGCGCACGTCCCTGCTCGCCGCGATCGTCGGCGTGCACGCCTTCCAGGGCACGGCGTGGACGGTCGGCGGGCAGGTCGGCCGCGCGCAGGGCAACCACCACCCCTCGATCGCCCCCTACGGCCTGTTCCGGTGCAGGGGCGGCAGCGTGCAGCTCTCCTGCGGCTCGGAGGGGCTGTGGCGGCGGCTGTGCGCCGAGTTCGGCCTGGACCCCGAGGCCGACGGCCTGGCCACCAACGGCGAGCGGGTGGGCAACCGGGCGCAGGTCGTCGACCTCCTCGAGCGCGCCTTCGCCGACATCGGCCCCGAGGACCTGCTCGCCCGCCTGGCCGCGGCCGGCGTCCCCGCGGGCAAGGTCCGCTCGATCGACGAGGTCTACGCCTGGGACCAGACGCTGTCCCAGGGCCTGCTGGTCGACGTCGACCACGCCACGCTGGGCCGGCTGCAGCTGCCCGGCCCGCCGCTGCGCTTCTTCGCCCCGGGACCCGACGGCGAGACCGAGACCACCCGCCGCGAGCACGCCGCTCCCCCGGTGCTCGGCGGCTCCGACGCCGAGATCCGCGCCTGGCTGACCTCGTGACGCGTCTGGACGCCCGGACCCTGCGCGACCTCGTCCTCGACCCCGGGTCCTGGACGAGCTGGGACGCCCCGATCGGGGACCGCGACGTCGACCCCGCCTACGCCGAGGAGCTGCGGGCGGCCGCCGAGCGGTCGCGGCAGGACGAGGCCGTCGTCACCGGGGAGGGGTCGCTGCGCGGCCGGCGGGTGGCCGTCGTCGCCGGGGAGTTCGGCTTCCTCGCCGGGTCCATCGGCGTCGCCACCGCCGAGCGGCTCGTCGCGGCCGTCGAGCGGGCCACCGAGGAGGGGCTGCCGCTGCTGGCCGCGCCGGTGTCCGGCGGCACCCGGATGCAGGAGGGCACGGTCGCCTTCCTGCAGATGATCGGCATCACCGCCGCCATCGCCCGGCACAAGGCCGCCGGCCTGCCCTACCTCGTCTACCTGCGCGACCCGACGTTCGGCGGGGTGCTCGCCTCCTGGGGGTCGACCGGGCACGTGACGATCGCCGAGCCCGGCGCCTCGATCGGCTTCCTCGGCCCGCGCGTCTACTCCGCGCTCTACGGCGAGCGGTTCCCGGAGGGCGTGCAGACCGCCGAGCACCTCGCCGAGCGCGGGCTCATCGACGCCGTCGTGCCGCACGAGGACGTCGCGGACCTCGCCGACCGGGCGCTGTCGGTGCTGTCGGCCCGCCGGACCTGGCACCTCGACGTCCGCGACGCCGAGCGGCCCACCCCCGAGGACGGCACCGACGCCTCCGACCCCGAGGACGGGCGCACCGCCTGGGACGTCGTCACCGCCTCCCGCCGCCCCGACCGGCCCGGCGTGCGGCGGCTGCTGCGCACCGCGGCCACCGACGTCGTCGGGCTCTCGGGCACCGGCGCCGGCGAGAAGGACCCCGGCCTGCTGCTCGCGCTGGCCCGCTTCGGCGGCGCCCCCTGCGTGGTGCTCGGGCAGGACCGGCGCGGGCAGTCGATGTCGGCGCCGCTGGGCCCGGCCGCGCTGCGGGAGGCCCGCCGGGGCATGCGGCTGGCCGCCGAGCTGCACCTGCCGCTGGTGACGCTCATCGACACCCCCGGCGCCGCGCTGTCGCGGGAGGCCGAGGAGGGCGGGCTGGCCGCCGAGATCGCCCGGTGCCTGGAGGACCTGGTGACGCTCAAGGCGCCCACGCTCGCCGTCCTGCTCGGGCAGGGCACCGGCGGCGGCGCGCTGGCGCTGGTGCCCGCCGACCGGGTGCTCGCCGCGGCCAACGGCTGGCTGGGGCCGCTGCCGCCGGAGGGCGCCTCCGCGATCGTGCACCGCACCGTCGACCGGGCGCCGGAGATGGCGGCCGGGCAGGGTGTGCGGGCCACCGACCTGTGGCGCGCCGGGATCGTCGACCGCGTGGTGCCCGAGCGGCCCGACGCCGCCGACGAGCCGGTGGAGTTCTGCCGGCGGCTCGGGCGGGTGCTCGGCGAGGAGCTGGCCGGGCTGCTGGGCCGCGAGGACGCCGAGCGCACCCGCAGCCGCCTGCACCGCTACCGCCACCTCGGCCGCTGACGGCCCGCGCACGATCAGCCGGCCTGGTCGTGCCGCGTCCTGGCTCACCGCCGACCGTGCGCCAGGACGCGCTGCGGTGAGCCAGGACGCGCCCCGGTGAGCCGGGACGGCTACCAGGCGACGCCGGGCGCATAGGTGCCGAAGCTCCACTCCTGGCCGCCGGGGTCGAGCAGCCGCGCCCGCCGGGTGCCCCACTCGGTGTCCTCCGGGGCGAACACGGCGGTCCCGCCGGCGGTGAGGCCGCGCGCGTAGCGGTCGTCGACGTCGGCGGGGTCGTCGAGCACCAGGTAGAGCCCCGACCCCGTGGACCGGCCGACCAGCGGCGGGTGCACGTACGCGGCGTCGTCGCTCGCGACCATCAGGACGACGTCGTCGCAGCGGACCTCCGCGTGCGCCACGGTGCCGTCGTCCGCGTCGGACCGGCGGACGACGGTGAAGCCGATCGCCGTCATCCACTCGAGGGCGGCCGGGGCGTCGCGGTAGCTCAGGTAGGCGGCCAGTCGCGCTCCCATGGCCGGACGCTAGGCCGCGGTGACCTCCGGGACCAGCCCCCAGGCGCCCGCGACGAGCTCGAGGCTGCGCACCCGCTCCGCGACGCCGTGGGTGGACGCCGAGAGCATCAGCTCGTCGGCGCCGGTGGCCGTGGCGAGCTCGCGCAGCTGCGCGGCCACCTGCCCCGGGTCACCGACGACGGCGTTGCTCGGCATCGCCTCGGCGGCCGCGCGCTCGGGGTCGGTCCGCGCCTCCTCCAGGCTGGGCACCGGGCGCAGCCGGTTGGTGCGGATGGCCAGGCGCATGAGCTGCCCGGGCAGGGCGAGCCGGCGCGCGTCCTCCTCGGTGTCGGCGGCGAGCACGTTCGCCGTCACCACCGTGTACGGGCGCTCCAGCGCGGGCGAGGGCCGGAACGACTCCCGGTACAGCTCGACGGCGGCCTGCACGTTCGGCCCGCCGAAGTGGTGGGCGAAGGCGAACGGCAGCCCCAGCGCACCCGCGAGCTGCGCGGAGAAGCCGCTGGAGCCCAGGAGCACGACCGCCGGCGACGACGTCGGGGCGGGCGTGGCGGTGAAGCGCTCGGCCAGCCCGCCCTCGACCCGCCGGTCGCCGAGCAGGCCGAGGAGGTCGAGCAGGTGCTGCGGGAAGTCCTCCGCGCCGAGGGCGGCCGGGTCGCGGCGCAGCGCGATCGCGGTGTGCGCGTCGGTGCCGGGGGCGCGGCCGATGCCGAGGTCGATCCGGCCCGGGTGCAGCGCCTCCAGCAGCGCGAACTGCTCGGCGACGACGAGCGGCGCGTGGTTGGGCAGCATGACCCCGCCCGAGCCGACCCGGATCCGCGCGGTCGCGGCAGCCAGGTGCGCGATGAGCACCGGCGGGTTGGTGCTGGCGACCGCCGGCATGTTGTGGTGCTCGGCCACCCAGATGCGGGTGTAGCCGAGCCGGTCGGCGGCCTGCGCGACCCGCGTGGTGGCGGCCAGGGCGTCGGCGGTGGACTGCCCCGAGCCGACGGTGGCCAGCTCGAGGACGGACAGCGGCAGGGGCGCGGGCTCGATCATCACCTGCGGCAACGCCCCCGGGACCGGCTCGCCTTCCCGCCCGCCGGTGTCGACCACGTGGCCGGAGGGTGTCCGGGCGGTCACGGGCACGAGCGGCACCGGCGCGTCTCACCCGTACGGACGCGCACCACCCGGTCGAGGTGGTACGCACGGTGAGCAGACGACGACCGGGTGTCACACAACGGGGGCACGAGGGTCACCCGGTCGGACTGTGAGCTGACCCACCGTTGACGGAGAGTCACGGCGCTGGCGAGGGTGTCGCAGCGCCGGACCCTCCGCCGCACATCCCGAACGGAGCCCCCGTGCACCACGCCCCGACCGCCGGACCGCGCACCGGACCGGACACCGGGAGCGGCCGACGCGACGCCTTCGCCCCGCTGCTGCAGGACCCCCTCGCCGCCCTGTTCCGTGAGCACGTCCGGGAGGGCTCCAACACGCACGGCGTGCCGACGGCGGGCGCCCCCGAGCCGGTCACCGTCTACGACGACGGCGTCCCGCGGGTGAACCTGGGCAGCAACAACTACCTCGGCCTGGCCGGCGACGAGCGCGTCGTCGAGGCCGCCGTCGCGGCGGTGCGCCGCTACGGCACCAGCACCTCGGGCAGCCGCGTCCTCAACGGCACCACCCGGCTGCACCTGCAGTTGGAGGAGGAGCTCGCCGACCTCTACGGCGTCGAGGCGGCGGTGCTGACCTCCTCGGGCGTCAACGCCAACGTGGCGCTGCTGTCGACCGCCTGCGCCCCCGGCGACGCGCTGCTCGTCGACGCGCACGCCCACGCCAGCGTGCACGCCGGCGCGGCCGCCAGCCGCGGCACCGTCATCCGGTTCACCCACAACAGCACCGACTCCCTGGCCCGCCGGCTGGCCCGGCTCGACCCGGAGGCCGGCGCGGTGGTCGTCGTCGACGGCGTCTACTCGATGACCGGCGAGACCGCGCCCCTGGCCGCGATCGCCGAGCTGTGCGCGCAGTACGGCGCGCGCCTGGTCGTGGACGAGGCGCACGGCCTGGGCGTGCTGGGCGAGCACGGCCTGGGCGCGGCCGAGGCCACCGGCGCGCTCGACCGGGTCGACGGGATCACCCTCGCGTTCAGCAAGTCGCTGGCCAGCGTGGGCGGCGCGGTGCTCACGTCCCGTGCGGTGGCCGACGGCATCCGGGCCAGCGCCATGCCCTACGTCTTCAGCGCCGCCAACGAGCCCGCCGGCGTCGGCGCCGCGCTCGCCGCGCTGCGGATCCTGCGCGCCGAGCCGGAGCGCCGGACCCGGCTGCAGGAGAACGGCGTCAAGCTGCGGGTGGAGCTGTCGGTGGCCGGCACGCCGCCGCTGCCCGGCAGCGGCGCGGTGATCGCCGTCCCGACCGGCAGCGAGGCCGCCACCGTCGCCGCCTGGCGGGCCGCCTACGAGGCCGGCGTCTACTGCAACGCGGTCGCCTACCCGGCCGTCCCGCGCGGCAAGGGCGTGCTCCGGCTGTCGGTCATGGCCACCCACACCCCCGAGCAGCTGCAGGCCGCGGCCGGCTCGGTGGCGCAGGCGGTGCTCGCCACCCGCGAGTCCACCCGCGAGGCGGCCGGGGACGACCGGCGCCACGGGAGGCTCGCCGTCGCCTGACCGTCAGGGCGTCAGGGCGTCAGGGCTCCGGCGAGCACCTCGGCGGCCGCCCGGCGGTCCCCGCGGACGGCGAGTCGCGGGTCACCGAGCGAGGCGCGCCGCCACAGCAGGCGGGCGAGCGCCAGCTCGGGCCCGGCGACCTCGGCGACCGGCTCGCCGGGCCCGAGCACCCAGGATCCGGACGGCGCGGTGAGCAGCACCGCGCAGCGCGGCGGGGCCACCCGACCCAGCCGCACCTGGCGCGGGTGCATCGTGTCGAGCACCTCGGCGACGCAGTCGGCGGCCACCCGCGGGTCGGCCCCGGCCGGCACGCCGAGGGCGGCGGCGAGGTCGAGGCGGTGCACCAGCGTCTCGTGCACCTGGCGGCGGGTCCACCATCCCGCCGTCACCGGGCCGACGAAGCTCGTACAGGTCCGGCGGGGGTCCGCGAGGGCGGTGCGGAGCTCGGCCGCGGCCGAGGGGTAGTCGGGGGCGTCCTCCGCGAACGGCTCGTCGTCGGGCAGCGGCCCCTCGGGTCCGGTGCGCGCGCAGGCCGCCGCCCAGCGGTGGATGGCGGCGAGGTGGCGGACCAGGTCCTCGACACACCACGGCGCGCAACCCGGCACGGGGAGGCGGGGGTCGGCGCCCCGGGCCAGCGCGGCGAAGCCCTGCTGCTCGGCCGCGAGGGCGGCCGGCAGGTCGAGGGCGCTCACACCGGGACCCCCGCGGCGACCCGGCCCAGGCGCTCGAGGTCGGCGCGCAGGCCGGCGGAGCGGTCGCGGTGCGCGGGCAGGAGCAGGGCGGCCAGGAGCTCCATCGCGACCGGCATGCCGGTGAGGTCGTAGCGCTGGGCGATGCGGGTTCCGGTGGCGGTGGGCTCGAGGACGACCCGCCAGTGCGTGCGGTCGCGGTAGGGCCCGCCCGGCAGGGTCCGCCAGGCCAGCACCCGGCCCTGGTCGACCTCGGTGACCTCGCAGACCCGCGCCCACCGCGACCGGCCCACCCGGTTCTCCCCGCGGAACCGGGCGCCGGGCGCGACGCGCGTGGACCCGGGGAGCCAGGCCGCCCGGACGCACTCGCCGCTCCACTCGCCGATCCGGGTCGGGTCGGCCAGCACCGACCAGACCGCCTCCGGGGCTGCCGCGACCTCGACCTCGACGCCCACGGACGGGGGGATGCGCAGGCTCACCCGGCGGATCCTGCCGGGTGGCCCGCCGTCGTGGGGACCCTCGCCGCGCCGCCGGCGCCCCGCCAGACTGGGCGCCGTGCCGGACTGGGCGTGGACGCTGCTCGGGGTCGGCGCGGGCCTGCTGCTGTGCTGGCTGGTGCTGCTCGCGGCGCTGTGGGCGGCCCGGCCCGACGAGCTGCGGGCGCGCGAGCTGCTGCGGCTGCTGCCCGACGTGCTGCGGCTGGTCCGCCGGCTGGCCGGAGACCGCTCGCTGCCGCGCGGCGTCCGGGTGCGGCTGTGGCTGCTGCTGGGCTACCTCGCGATGCCGGTCGACCTCGTGCCCGACGTCATCCCGGTCATCGGCTGGGCCGACGACGCCGTCGCCGTGGCGCTCGTGCTGCGCTCGGTGGTGCGCCGGGCCGGTCCGGACGCCGTCGCCCGGCACTGGCCCGGCACCGGTGCCGGGCTGGCCGCGCTGCGCCGGGCGACCCGGCTCCCGGGCTAGCGCGGGGTCGAGGTCCCCGGCCGGAAGGGCGCGCCGTGGCCCGGCACGACGAGCGTGGCGAGCTCGAGCACCCGCTCGCGCTGCTGCCGCAGCTGGTCGCGGTCGGGCGCGTAGGGGTCGTCGGCCGGGCCCTCGCCGGTCCACCACAGGTGGGTCAGCGCGACGACGTCGTCCGCGGTGCCGACCAGCGTGGTGACGTCCTGCGGCGTGTGCCCGGGCGTGGCCAGCAGCCGCACCGCCGGGGTGAGCTGCACGCCGTCGGCCGGGCGGCGGGTGAACACGTCGCCCTCGATGACCGACTGGAAGTCGTGCACCGGCACCACCGGGAACAGCGCGATGTTGACCGTGTGGTCGAGGTGGTGGTGGCTGACGACGACGTCCGTGACGTCCTCGGGCGCGACCCCGAGCGCGCGCATCGGCGCCAGCACCAGGTCGCGGTCGGCCACCATCCCCGGGTCGACGACGACCACCCGGCCGGCGTCGCGGACCAGGGTCACCGTGCCGGCGACGTTCGGCAGGCGGGCGTAGCCCTCGACGAGGACGTCGACGCGGGCGGTGCGGGCGAGGTCGGCCATGAGCGCACGCTAGGGCCGCTGACCCGCCGGGGCGACACCACGCGGATCACGTGGACGCCGGGTCGGGACGTGGCGCATCATTGGCAGTCGAGGGCCCCGAGTGCCAGCCGGCGCCGGGCCCACCCGTCCCACGCTCGACCAGGAGTGCCGCACCGTGCCCACGTACCAGTACGTCTGCACCAACCCCGAGGGCAAGCACCAGTTCGAGGTGGTGCAGTCCTTCACCGACGCCGCGGTCGCCGAGTGCCCGACCTGCGGCGCGCCCGTGCGCAAGGTCTACGGCTCGGTCGGCGTGGTGTTCAAGGGCTCCGGCTTCTACCGCACCGACAGCCGCTCGGGCTCCAGCTCCACCGAGCCGGCGAAGGCCTCGGGCTCCAGCGACTCCTCGTCGGGCTCGTCGTCCTCCACGTCGTCGTCGTCGAAGGAGTCCTCCAGCTCCTCCTCGTCGTCGACCTCGTCGTCCTCGGGCGGGAGCAAGGCCGCGGCCTCCTGAGCCGCGCCGTCCACACCCGGACGGCTCCTCCACACCCTCCCGCCGCCCGTCCCGCGGCGGGAGGCACTCACCCAGCCTGGGCCGGTGCCCCGCCTGCGCCGGCCCCGGTCCCCCGTCCTGCTGCTGCGCCGCGTCGTCGCCGGGCTGCTCGTCGCGTCCGCGCTGGTGCTGGCGGTCCGCCCGCCCGAGCAGCCACCCGCCCCTCCGGCGCCGGGCACCCCGGTGGTGACGGCCGCGGCCGACCTCCCCGCCGGGTCGGTGCTGGCCGCCGGGTCCCTGGCGGTCGTCGAGCTGCCGGCCGCCCCGGCGGGGTCGACGGCCGACCCGGCCGCGCTCGCCGGGCGGGTGCTCGCCGCGCCGGTGCGGGCCGGTGAGCCGGTCACCGACGTCCGCCTGGTCGGCCCCGGCCTGACGGCGCTGTTGCCCGCCGGCCAGGTGGCCGCCCCGGTGCGGCTGGCCGACCTCGGGGTCGCCCGCCTCGCCGCCGCCGGCGACCGCGTCGACGTGCTGGCCACCTCCGCCGGGACGCCCTCGGCCGCGACGGTCGCGCGGGGCGCGCTCGTGCTCGCCGCGCCGGACGACGAGGGCCTGCTCGTCCTCGCCGTCGACGAGGACACGGCCGCCACACTCGCCGCTGCCGCCACCACCGCCACGCTGACGTTGAACCTGCCCGCCCCGCCGTGAGGAGATGGGGCCCGTGCTCAAGGGCTTCAAGGACTTCCTGCTGCGCGGCAACGTGGTCGAGCTGGCCGTCGCCGTCGTCATCGGCGCCGCGTTCACCGCCGTCGTCACCGCGTTCACCGACTCGTTCCTCACCCCGCTGATCGGCCTGGTGGCCGGCGGCGGCGAGGTGGGCGGCACCTTCACGGTCAACGGTCAGACGTTCACCTACGGCGCGTTCATCAGCCAGGTGATCACCTTCGTGCTCACCGCGGCGGTCGTCTACTTCGTCGTGGTGCTGCCGCTCAAGAAGGTCGCCGAGCGGCGCAAGCGCGGCGAGGAGGCGGGCCCCGTGGCGCCCACCCAGGTGGAGCTGCTCGCCGAGATCCGCGACCTGCTGCGCGCGCAGCAGGGGGCGGGCCCCGGCGAGCGTCCCGGCGGGCCGGGCTCGACCGCCCTCTAGTCGCTGCCCCAGTGGGGCGGGCGGTCCTCCAGGTAGCGCCGGTCGGCGTCGGCGTCGTCGGGCCGCTCGCCCCAGCCGACGTCGCGGTCGTCGGGCGCCCGCTCGACAGGCCCGGCCGGGGCCGGCTGCGGCTGGTCGGCGACCGGGACGCCGAGACCCTCGAGGACCTCGGCCCCGGGCAGCGCCGCGAGCACCGACCCGGGCAGCGCGAGCTTCGCCCCGCGCGTGCCCGACCCGACGACGACGAGCTCGGCGGCCGCCACGGCTGCGTCGACGAGCACCGGCCACGACGGCGGCAGGCCCACCGGCGTGATGCCGCCGTACGCCATGCCGGACTCGGCGACGGCGACGTCCTGCGGGGCGAAGGACGCCTTGCGCGCGCCGAGGTGCCGGCGGACCAGCCCGTTGACGTCGGCGCGGGTGGTGGCGAGCACCACGCACGCGGCGAGCGCCGTCTGCCCGGCCCGGCGGGTGGCCACCACGACACAGTTCGCCGAGGCCTCCAGCGGGACGCCGTAGGCCTCGGTGAAGGCGGCGGTGTCGGCGAGGTCGTCGTCGACCGGCGCCACCCAGGCGGGGCCGGTCAGCGCGGGCAGCGCGGCGGCCACGGCGTCCCCGAGCAGGTCGGCGCGGGCGGCGGCGGGCTCCCAGGTCAGCGAGCCGAGGGCGGGGGGCTGGTCGGTCGGGGCGGGCACGTCGGCGATCCTCCCCCGTGGCCGGATCCCTGCGCCGGACGGCCCGATCACCGGCGGTGGGGACGGCGCCGACCGGCCAGGATGGGCTCCATGATCGGCTCGCTGCACAGCGTCGTCATCGACGCGCCCGACGCCCACGCGCTCGCCACCTTCTACGCCGACCTGCTCGGGATGGAGGTGAGCAAGGGCTCCCCCGGCGACGACTGGGTGGTGGTCACCGGGCAGGGGCACCGGCTGGCCTTCCAGCAGGCGCCGGACCTCGTGCCGCCGGACTGGCCCGACCCGGGGCGGCCGCAGCAGTTCCACCTCGACGTCTTCGTGCGCGACATCGACGAGGCCGAGCCGCGGGCCCTCGCGCTCGGCGCCCGGAAGCTGCCCGGCGGCGGGGGCGACTTCCGCGTCTACGCCGACCCGGTGGGCCACCCGTTCTGCCTCGTGTGGGACGCCGCGTGAGCGCGGAGCTGCCCGGCGTCGACCGGTCCTCGACCAGCGCCTTCGTGGCGGCCACCGGCTTCGACGTCGCCGAGGCCACCGGCACCCGGGTCACCGGCACCGTCGAGCTCGGGCCCGACCAGCACACGCCGTGGGGCGTCGTGCACGGTGGCGTCTACTGCGCGGTGATCGAGTCGGCGGCCTCGATCGGGGCCAGCGTCGCCGTCGCCGACCGCGGCCAGTTCGCGGTCGGGGTCAACAACAGCACCGACTTCCTGCGGCCGGTCACCGCCGGGCGGCTCGACGTCGTCGCGGAGCCCGTCCAGCAGGGCCGCACCCTGCAGCTGTGGCTCGTGCAGCTCACCCGCGCCGAGGACGGCAAGCTCGTCGCCCGCGGCCAGGTGCGGCTGCAGAACGTGCCGCTGCCCGGGGCCTGACGGGGCGGGGGGCGCCGCCCGGCGCCCCCCTCAGACCAGCGGCAGCGCGGGCTCCCGGTAGGTGGTGCCGGCCAGCGACGGCGGCAGCACGTCGGGGTCGATCACCACGGAGAACAGCGCGCGCGGGTCCTGCAGCGTGGCCGGCGGGCGGGCGGCCGCCCGGGGCACCACGTGGTCCCAGCGGGCCGGGCGGCGGTGCGGCAGCAGCTCGCGGCCGTCGAAGAGGTAGTCGCCGAGCACCTCGCCCAGCAGCAGGCCGGCACCGTGCTCGATGGGCAGCGCCACGGGGTCGCCGGGGCGGATCTCGTCGAGGAAGGTCGACAGCTGGCGCAGGTCCTTGCTCGGCCGCCGCCCGGACAGCTCCTTGGCCAGCGCCCGCAGCTCGACCGGGGACAGCCCGGTGGCGTCGACGTCGACCCCCGACTGGGTGCCCAGCCCGACGACGCCGGCGGCCAGGCAGGCACCGAGCTCGTTGTGTGCCCGCGGCCGCACGACCCACACCCGGGTGCCCTCCGGCTCGGGCGCCGGCGGGACGTCGTCGTGCCCGGGCCACAGGTAGGGCAGGTCGTCGGGCTCGACGCCGAACAGCGGCTCGAACAGGGGCCGGTAGAAGTCCGGGTCCTTGGCGAGCAGGTTCGACCGGTGCGAGCGGTGCACCGCCTCGTCGCCGACCCAGGAGGGCAGCAGGCCGGCGCGGGCCAGCTCGTCCTGGGAGGCGTGCTCGACGTCGGGGGCGAACTCGGCGATCAGCGTGTGCGTGCTGTCGGCGAACCCGCGTTCACGCCACACCTGGACCATCGCGAGGCCGTAGACGACCAGCGCCGCCGTCCGCCCGCGCCACATGTGCACGACCGGGTGGGAGGTCCAGCCGTAGTCGGGCAGCTCCAGGGCGCGCAGCACCTGCAGCGTCTCCACGCGCTGCTTGCCCAGCCGCGGCGAGTCCAGCAGCCGCGCGCTCTCCACGAAGTCGGCCACCGGCAGGAAGGTCTGCATCGCGGGGCTTCCTGCCCGGCGACGCGGGCGGTCAACCGCCGAGCGCGTCCAGCGCCGCCTCCCAGCGGGCGCGGCGGGCGTCGTCGTCCTGGTCCCACCAGGCGGGGCCCCGCTCCCCCAGCCCGGTCTTGGCCAGCTGCACCCGGTCGCGGGCGGCCCGGACGGCCTCCGGGTCGCCGGCCGTGCGCACCGCCGAGCGGGCGGCGCCGAGGTGGGACAGCAGCCGGGCGCGGACGTCGTCGGGCAGCGACGGGTCGGCCTTCCGCCACCGCCGCCCGTCGACGACGATCCAGCGCCCGTCGGCGGTGTGCTCGACCTCCCGGGGGGTCACGCGCCGCAGCGGCGGGCGAGCTCGGGCAGCACCGTGCCGAGCGGGGCGTCCACCTTCACGTCGACCTTGGCGTCGCCGCGGGTCGGGCCCAGGTTGACCGCGCCCACCGGGATGCCGAGCTCGGCGGCGCGCAGCACGAACCGGTAGCCGCTCATGACGGTGAGGGACGACCCGAGGACGAGCAGGGCGCCGGAGTCCTCGAGCATCCGGAAGCAGGTGTCGACGCGGTCGCGCGGCACCGTCTCCCCGAAGAAGACGACGTCGGGCTTGAGGGGCCCGGACCCGCAGGCGCGGCAGTCGACCATCACGAAGCCGTCGAGCACCTCGTCGGGCAGCTCGGCGTCGCCGTCGGGGTTCACCTCGTCGGCGCGCGGGCCGAACGCCGGGTTGGCCGCGCGCAGCCGGCGGTGCAGCTCGGCGCGCGGGGCGACGTCGCCGCAGGACAGGCACACGGTGCGGTCGAGGCCGCCGTGCAGCTCGACGACGTCGCGGGCGCCGGCGGCCTGGTGCAGCCCGTCGACGTTCTGGGTGACGACGCCGCCGAGCAGGCCGGCCCGCTGCAGCCGCGCGACGGCGGAGTGCCCGGCGTTCGGGCGGGCGGCGGCCATCTGCGGCCAGCCGACGTAGCTGCGCGCCCAGTAGCGGTGTCGCCCGCGCGGGTCGCGCCGGAAGGTCTGCCAGGTCATCGGCGTGTGCCGGCGCAGCGAGCCGGTGGCGCCGCGGTAGTCGGGGATGCCGGAGTCGGTGGACAGGCCGGCGCCGGAGAGGACGAGGACGTCGCCGTCGGCGACCAGGCCGGTGAGCTCGTCGAGGGCCGCCGGGGTCTCGACGGCGGGGAGGGCGGCGGTCACCGGCCCATCGTCCTCCGCGCGCGCTCCCCGCGCCGCGACGTCAGGAGGAGGCGACGAGCTCCCGCTCGATGCGGGTGAGCAGGTCGTCGTAGACGCGGCGCAGCCCCTTCGGCGCGAAGGTGCGCTCGAAGAAGCCGCCGACGCCGCCCGCGCCGTCCCAGGTGGTGCGCACCCGCACGGTGCTGCCGTCGCCGGCGGCGGGCAGGACCGTCCAGGTGGTGACCATCGACGAGCGGGTGTCGCGCTCGACCAGGGTGCCCTCGGGCTCGCTGACCTCGACGTCCTGCTCGCGCACGCGCTTGCTGGTGGCGGCGAACCGCCAGTGCACGCGGGTGCCCGCGCCCTGCCCGCCGGCCTCGACGCGGTAGTCGCTGAACTGCTCGGGCAGCGCGCGGGAGCGGGCGCCGGTGTAGTCGGCGAGGGCCGCGCGGACCCGGTCGACGGGCGCTCGGACGACGCGTTCGGCGGTGGCCACGACCTGTCCCATGCGGCCATCCTCCCCGGCCCGCCGGCCGGCCGCGCCGCAGGGGGCTCAGCCGGCGGACTCCTCCGCGTCGAGGTAGCGGCAGCGGAACCGGGCGCCGGCCATCGCCTCGGTGAAGCGGGTCTCCCAGGCGGGGTCGTCGGCGGGGAAGGTCGTGAACACGCGCTCCTCCAGGACGACGGGCTCGCCGTCCGGCCCCGGGCGGGAGCGCCGCAGGAGCACCCGGGTGACGCCGTCGACCTCGTCGTGCGCCGGACCCCAGGTCGCGCGGGGCGGCGCGAGGGCCGGCCGCCCCGCCGTCCAGACGCCCAGCCGGGACAGCAGCAGGCCGAGCAGGACCAGCAGCACCACGATCTCGACCACCGCGAGCACCACGACCCGACGGTAGGCCCCGGGGACGCTGCGCGGGACCCCGCGCACTCCCCCGGTAGCCTCGGTCCGCCCCGGGTCGGCCCCGCGCCGACGAGCCCCCGTAGCTCAGGGGATAGAGCATCGGTTTCCTAAACCGTGTGTCGCAGGTTCGAATCCTGCCGGGGGCACCAGCACCTCAGCCCAGGTGCCGCGCGAGGAAGCGGTCGACGTCGTCCGCCTCGAACGCCGGGACGCCGGTGTGCCCGCCGGTGTTCGCGTGCAGCGTCTTCTCCCGCGAGCCGAGCGCGTCGAACAGGTCGAGGGCCGCCTGCCGGTCGTTGCCCTCGTCGTCCCACTGCAGCAGCACCAGCAGCGGGACCGTCACCCGCCGGGCCTCCTCCAGGACCGCCCGGGGGACGTGGCTGCCGGCGAAGAGCACGGCGGCCGCGACGCGCGGGTCGACCGCCGCCAGCCGGACGCCGATCGAGACGATGCCGCCCGAGATCCCGACCGGGCCGCCGAGCCCGGGCAGCGCGAGCAGCTCGTCGAGGGCGGCGCGCCACTCCGGCACCGCCGCCTCCACCAGCGGCAGGACCAGCCGGTCGACGATCCCGTCGTCGACCGGCCGTCCGGCCGCCAGGGCCCGGTGCAGGTCGGCGCGGGCCGCCTCGGCGGCGGCCGAGGGCGGCCGCTCCCCGGCGCCGGGGAGCTCGAGCGCGGCCGCGGCGTACCCGGCCGCGAGGCAGTGCCGGGCCCGGGCCAGCAGGCGCGGGTACATCCGCGCGAGCCCGCCGGGGTGGCCGAGCAGCACCAGCGGGGCCGGTGCGGGGGCGGGCGGGGGCGTCCAGAGGACGCCGGGGACCCCGCCGAGGGTGGACCGGCGCTCGAGCGCGCCGTCGTCGATCCGGTGTTCCGAGGTGGTCTGCACGGTCGTGCCCTCCCGGAGTGCGGACGGCGCTCCCGGGCGGCCTACCGCCCGGCCGTGTCCCCGCGGGGGAGCACCCACGTCTGCCTGTCCACGGGTCCTCCCTCCGCTGCGTCCGGCACGGCGGGGGCGACCGTAGCCCGGCCGGGCCGGCGCGGCGACGGGGTTCCCGCCGTCCTCGGACGCGGCACCGGTTGCCCCGCCGCGCGCCCGGGTACCGCTGGCGCGGACACGTGTCCCGGCCCGCCGCGCGGACGCCGGCCCGTTCCCGCGCGCGGGGCCACCGCCCCGCCTCCCACGACGCGCCCGAGCAGAGGGCACGCGCCATGCCGCACCGACCCCGGCAGGCGCCGTCCCGACCTGATCGGAGCCTGCCCGTGCCCTCTCCCCCGCCGCCGGGCGACGCCGGCACGGACGCCTGACCAGGACCGTCCGGGCGCCGGGGAGCGCGGCGACCGCCCTCGCCCGGGTGCCCGCGGCCCGGGCCGGCGGACCGCTCGCGCGCCCCCGGCCGCGCCGGCACGCCGTCGTCGCGCTCGTCGGGCTGCTCGCCGTCCTCTACGCCGGCCTGACGGCGGCGGTGGTCCTCGGCGACCACCTGCCCGACCTGGACACCGCCGTCCTCCGCTGGCGGCCGGCCGCGCGCTGGCCCGCGCTGGAGCCGCTCGTCGACGCGTGGGTCCTGCTCGGCCAGCGGGCGATCTGCCTGGCCATCGCCGTGGCCGCGCTGCTGCCGAGGACGCTGCGGGACCGGGATCTGCGCCCCCTGCTCGTCCTCGGCCTCGCGACCCTGCTGGTGAACGTCACCGTCGGGTCGGTGAAGCACCTGCTCGGCCGGCTGGGGCCGCTGCAGCTGGGGCACGGGGCGCTGGCTCCCGGCGGCAGCGAGGTGTTCACCGACGGGACGATCTTCCCGTCGGGACACACCGCCAACGCCGTCGTCACCTGGGGCGTGCTGGCGTTCCTGGCGCGGCGGGGCCGCCGCTGGGCCGCCGGGCTGGCGGTCCTGCTGGCGGTCACGGTCGGGCTGACCACGGTCTACCTCGGCACCCACTGGGTCTCCGACGTGCTGGCCGGCTGGGTGGCGGGCGGCCTCGTGCTGCTCGTCGTCCACCTGTGCCGGCCGGCCCTCGACCGGGCCCCGCGGTGGCCCCGCGGGGCCGGCCGCCGTGCCGCACCGCGGTGACCCCGCCCCCGGCACCCGCGGGCCGCCGTCCTACCCCCGCGCGCCGGCCCCGGCCCGGTCGGCGGGCGACGTCCGGGCGAGCGCCATCGACAGGGCCACCGCGACGACGATGCCGATCACCGGCGGGATGCCGACGCCCAGCTCGCCGCTGAGCCAGGCGAGGAACGCGGCCACCGCGTAGGCGGCGAGGTTCGGCCAGCGCAGCGCCGGGGGCACGTGGCCCTCGGGGATGCCCCAGCGCCACCGGGCGAGGAAGTCGCCGATGATGACGCCGCCCAGCGGCGGGATGAACGTGCCGAGCAGGACCAGGTAGTCGACCAGGTGGTCCTCGACGCCGGCCAGCGCCAGCGCGGTGGCGATCACCGACCCGCCGACGACGAACGGCGCCTTCCTCGGCCGGTCGAACAGCTCGGCGCCGGCCACCCCGAAGGCGTAGGCGGTGTCGGCGTTGCTCTTCCAGAGGTTGCCGAACAGCAGCACCAGGCCCCAGCCGACCAGGCCCAGCTGGTAGAGGACGAGCACGAAGTCGCCCTCGCCGAAGGTCAGCGCCCCGACCGCGCCGAAGAACACCATCAGCCCGTTGCCGACGAGGAAGCCGATGACGCAGGCCCACACGGCGTGCGAGCCCGTCCGGGCGAACCGGGTCCAGTTCGGCGCCTGCGTGCCGGCCGAGACGAACGTGCCGACGACGGTGGTCACCGCGACGGCGATCGCCATCGACGTCGTCGGCTCGATGCCGGCCAGGCCGCCCCACCCGCCGACCTCCTGCAGCGAGCGCGCCAGCACCCAGAACGCGAGGACCAGGATCAGCGGCGTCGACACCAGCGACACCCAGTACATGCCCCTGTAGCCCCAGTACGCGGTGGCGCACATCAGCGCGCTGGTCGCCACCATCACCGCGGCGCGGGCGCCGTAGGACTCCCAGCCGAAGGCCTCGGCGGTCAGGTCGCCGATGGTGCCGACGACCACGCCGTACCAGCCGATCTGCGTGCCGCCGAGCAGGATCGAGGCGAGCTTCGCGCCGCGTGAGCCGAGCGTGTACCGGGCCATGACGACGGTGGTCAGGCCGGTGCGCGCGCCGATCCAGCCCATGACCGCGACGTAGGCCCCGAGCACGAGCGACCCGATGGCGATGACGAGCAGCAGGTCGCCGAAGGAGAACGCCGGGCCCAGGGCCGCCCCGGCGAGCATCGTCGGGGTGAAGACCGTGAACCCGAGCAGGACGACGGCGACGGAGAAGAACGACTTGCGGGCGTGCGCCGGGACCGGGGTGACCGGGTAGTCGGGGTCGACGACGGCGGCCTCGTCGGCGCCGGTCACGCGCCCGTCGGTGCGCGGTGCGCTGCTCACGCCTCCTCGCCGATGTCCTCGTTCCAGATCTCCGGGCGCTCGGAGACCATGCGGCGCATCAGCTCGACGCACTCGGCGTCGTCGAGGACGGTGAGCTCCACGCCGTGCGAGCGCAGCAGCTCCTCCGACGCCTGGAAGGTGCGGTTCTCCCCGATGACGATGCGGGGGATCTCGTAGAGCAGCGCGGTGCCGGCGCACATGAAGCAGGGCGAGAGCGTCGTGTAGAGCACGCTGCTGCGGTAGACCGACGCGGGCTGCCGGCCGGCGTTGTCGATGCAGTCGGTCTCCCCGTGCCGGATGGGGCTGCCCATCTGCACCCGGCGGTTGCGGCCGACGGCGAGCACCCGGCCGCCGGAGACCAGCGCGGCGCCGATCGGCACGCCGCCCTCCTCCCAGCCGATGCGGGCCTGCTCGATCGCGAGGCCGAGGTGGAAGCGGTCGAGCTCCTCCGGGGACAGGCCGGGGGGTGCGCTGGGCAGGGGCACGGTGGTCACGGGCTCTCCTCGGGACGTCGTCGTGACCTCGCAGCGAAGTCGCAGCGCGCCCGCGGGACAAGGGACACGGCGTGCGGCCGAGGCGGCCGATCGCTTGACACGGTGTCCGCCGCCCGGCCACGGTCCGCGGGTGCTGCCGACCGTGGCCGAGGTGCTCGAGCTGCCCGCCGTCCGCGCCGCTGCGCCCGAGGTGCTGGCCGGTGACCCGCACGCCGCCGTCGTCCGCTGGGTGCACTCCTCGGAGGTCTACGAGATGGCCGGCCTGCTGGCCGGCGGAGAGCTGCTGCTCACCACCGGCCTCGGGCTGCACGGCCGCTCGGCGCAGCAGGTCACCGACTACGCCGAGCAGCTCGCCGACGCCGGCTGCACCGCCCTCGCGCTGGAGGTCGGGCGCTCCTTCGCCGCCGTCCCGGCGGAGCTGGTGGAGACGGCGCGGCGCCGCGGGATGGTGCTGCTCGCGCTGCGCGAGGTCGTGCCGTTCGTGCGGATGGTCGAGGACTTCCACGAGCTGCTGCTGCGCCGGAAGCTGTCCTGGCGGCGCGCCGGGGAGCCGGTCTGGCAGGAGCTGCTCGGCCTGGTGGTGTCCGGGCAGGGGCTGGCCGCCCTGCTGCACGCCACGTCCCGCCTGGCCGACTGCCCGGTGGAGCTCCTCGACGTCGACGGCCGGGTGGTCGAGCGCAGCAGCCCGCACGGGCTGGACGACTCGGCGGAGCGCTGCGGGGCCGAGGTCCGCGGCCCGCACGGGCCGGTGGGCCGCCTGGTGCTGCACGGCCGGGCGACGCCGCGCCGGAGCGGGGTCGCCGAGCGCGCGGCGGTGGCGGTCGCCCTCGAGCTCGGCCGCCACCCCGACCCGGGCTCCCGCCCGTCGCTGGCCCAGGCGGTGGTCACCGACCTGGTCGCCGGGGTGCTGGTGTCGGCCGGCGACCTGCGCGACCGCCTGGCCGCCGCCGGCTGGCCGCACCCCGCGGGCACGCCGCTGCTGGTTGCCGCCGTGGAGCTCGACCGGCGCACCCCGGCGAGCGAGGCGGTGCCCGCGGTGCGCGAGGCGGCCGAGGCCGTCCTGGGCCGCTGCCTGGCCGGGGCCGCCGGCAGCAGCGTCGTCGTCCTCGGCCGGGGCTGGCCGCGGTCGGCGCAGCGGCGTCAGCGAGAGGCCGCCGAGCGGATGCGGGCCCTGCTGTGCGCGGGCACGCCGGACCCCGCCGTCCGGACCGTGGCGGTCGCCGACCCCGTCGCCGACCTCGCGGCCGTGCCCGACGCGGTGGCCGAGGCCCGCGAGCTCGTCGCCATGACCCGCCGCATCGGCGGCCGGCACCCGGTCGTGCTGGCCCAGGACCTCGCCGTCCACCGGCTGCTGGCGGGCAGCGTCGACGGCGCCGCGCTGGCCGCGTTCGTGACCGCCCAGCTCGGGCCGCTGCTCGACCACGACGCCGCCCACGGCACGGACCTGCTGCGCACCCTCGACGCCCACGTGGCCACCGGCATGAGCAAGACGCGGACGGCGGAGGTGCTGGGGATCCGCCGGCAGACGCTGTACGCGCGGCTGCAGCGCATCGAGCGCCTGCTCGGGGCGCCGGTGGACGAGCCCGGCCAGCGCACGCGGCTGGGCACGGCGCTGTCCGCCTGGCGGGTGCGCACCGGGCTGGATCCGCAGACGGTGCCCGGCCGGCCGCACTGACCACCCGTCCGGGGGTAGGGACGGCGGCATGGCACTGCGCAACGCGGCCGTGGCCGCCGGCGGCCAGTGGGTCGACCCCGACGACGGCGTCCGGTACCCCTCCGGTGAGGTGCACGCCTGGGACCCCGGGCGCAACGAGACGGTGTGCGGGCTGTCGCTGTCGCGCTCCCGGCTGACCCGCTTCCCGCACGTGACCTGGGCCGACGTCCAGCCCGAGTCGGGCCGGCACGCCGAGGAGGTGCAGGAGGTCTGCCGCCGCTGCCGCGCCGGGCTCGGCGGCCGCCGGGACGAGCGCCGCTGGATCCGCACGAACCCACGCCCCTGACCGCCGCCTGTCAGCCGGCGGCCAGGGGCGGGAGGTGTCAGCGCTCTCGAGCGAGCAGCGCCCGGGTGATCGGCCGCTCCGTCAGGACGCCGGTCCCCTGCGCCTCGGCCGGCTCCTCGGGCGCGAGGAACGGCACCTCCTGCGAGCACTCCGCGCCTGGCTCGGGGAGCGTGAGCTCGATCAGGTAGGCCTCGGTCCTCGCGTCGATGCACGCGGAGTTGCCGCCGTAGGCGGTGTGGCCGTCCCCCTCCATCGTGAGCAGACGGGCGTTGCCGAGCTGCGCCGTCAGCGCGATGGCGCTCTGGTACGGGGTCGCCGGATCATAGGTCGTGCCGATCACCAGCACCGTCGGGGAGGACCCGGGCACCGTGAACGGCCCCCGGTAGACGTCCTCGTCACGCGCCGGCCACAACGCATACGGGATCTCGGCGTACCCGCTGTTGAACCAGAAGTGGGGGAAGGCCTCCCAGGACTCCGCGCCCTGCTCGAGATAGGTCGTGACGTCGGTGCTGTACGCCTGCTCGGCCGCGCCGATGGTGAAGTACCGATCGGTCGCCGGATCGAAGGTGCCGTCCTCGAGCCGGCCGTAGAAGACCTCGTCGACCAGCTGGCGGACGAGCGTGGCATCGCCGGCGGCCGCCTGCGCGAGGGCCTGCGCGAGGATGCCCCACAGCTGCTTGGCGTAGAGCAGGGACAACGTCGCCGCGCGGATGTCGTCACCCGTCACCGGCCGCGGGTCGGGTGTGTAGCCCGGGGCCGGGATCGGCGTCCCCTCGGCTGTCTGGATCAGGTTGTCGAAGGCGAGGTAGGGGTCAGCGCCACCGAATCCGGAGCACGCCACCTGGTCGAGCGCGCACGCCTCGGTGAACCGGGTGAGGGCGATCTCGAACGCAGCGGTCTGCGCGACCAGGTGGGAGGTCGGGTCGTCGATGTAGGCCTCCGCGTTGACCGCCCCGTCGAGCACCAGGGCCCGGTAGCGGCCGGGGAACAGCGCCGCGTAGGTGGACCCGAGGAACGTGCCGTAGGAGAAGCCCAGGTAGGTGAGTCGATCGTCACCGACGGCGGCGCGCAGCGCGTCCATGTCGCGGGCGACGTTGGCCGTGGAGACGTGGGCCAGCACCTCTCCGTTGTTGGCCAGGCAGGCGTCGACGTAGGACTGCGACTTGGTGACGTAGGCCGGCACGTCGATGTCCAGCGGAGTGGGGAACGGCATCGAGTAGACGCCCTGCCGCTCCTGGTCGGCGCGGCAGTCGATGGACGGAGTGCTCTGCCCGACCCCGCGCGGGTCGAAGGCGACGATGTCGAACCGCTCGTTCAGCGTGGCGAAGAAGCCGGCCCCAGCAGACTGCAGGTAGTCGACGGCCGGCCCGCCCGGGCCGCCGAAGTTGAAGAACAACGAGCCGATCCGGCGCTCGGGGTCGGTGGCCGGGACCTTGGCGACGGCGATGCCGACCCGCTCCCCACCGGGCTCGTCGTAGTCCAGGGGCAGGTCGGCGACAGCGCACTGCACGGCGGCCTCGACCGCCTCTGGAGTCAGCCCGCAAGCCTCCCAGGACAGCAGGGGCTCGGACTGCACCCCGGCCGGGACCACCTCCTCTGCCGAGGCAGCAACCGTCCCGCTCCCGACCACGAGCGCGACGAGCACGCCCACCACCGTTCCCGAGTCCCGTCTCATCCCCGCCTCCACCGTTCCTGTGAGTTCCCTGTGACTGGGGGAGCAGCGAACCGCCGTGCGGGGTCGAGGGCCACCACCAGGAACGAACCGGTCCGCCTCGCTCGGGCCGCGCCCTCGCGTCGCCGCACTGCGTGACGGTTGTCACACGATCGAGTGAGCGGCGCGGGTGCGGTACGTGCGGGTCCTCGCATGAGGAGGTGTCCCGTGGTCCGCGGTGTTGGACCCGGTGTTCGCGCCGCCCGGAGGAGCGGCGGTCGCCGCCCGTGGGAGACCCCCTCGACGCCTCGCAGGCCCTGGCGACGCCGGACCGTGCGGCTGGTCCCGATCCGCCGGTCGCTGAATCCGCCCTGTCGCTCCGGTCCGGCGATTCCCTACCGCGACGCGCCGGGGGGACACCCCGTCGAGGGGAAACACCCGGAGCTGCGAGGCGTTACCGTTCCAGATGCACGACGTGACCCCGGCAACGGCGCCGGGGCGAGGCGGAGGTGGCAACGCAGCGATGGAGACCACGGTGGTCGACGTCCCCGAGAAGGGGCGGTTCGAGGTGCGGGTCGGCGAGCGGGTCGTCGGACTGGCCAGCTACCACGTCGAGGACGGCACGATGGCCCTGCCGCACACGGAGGTCGACCCGAGCATGGGCGGCCGCGGCATCGGCACGGTCCTGGTGAGCGGCGTGCTCGACGCCGCCCGCGAGCGCGGGCTGCACGTCCTCCCCTACTGCTCCTTCGTCCGCCACTACATCCAGCAGCACCCGGAGACGCTGGACCTGGTGGCCGACGACGACAAGCCGCACTTCGGCCTGGCCACCGCCGACACCTGACCGGCCGCTGGCCTGCGGCGTCGCGCCCGGCCACCTAGCCTGGCGGAGGTGCCCACCGCGCTCCTCTGGTTCCGCCGAGACCTCCGGCTGAGCGACCACCCGGCCCTCGTCGCCGCGGTCGAGGCCGCCGGCGCGGACGGCGCCGTCGTGCCCGTCTTCGTCGTCGACCCGCGGCTGTGGGAGCCGTCGGGCCGGCCGCGCCGGCAGTTCCTCCGGGACTGCCTCGCCGACCTGCGCGAGCAGACCGGCGGGGCGCTGGTCGTCCGGTCCGGCGACCCGGCGCGGGTGGTGCCCGACCTGGTCCGCGAGACCGGGGCGGAGAGCGTGCACGTGTCCTTCGACGCCGGCGTGTACGGCCGCGCCCGCGACACCGCCGTCGAGCGGGCGCTCGGCGACGTCCCGCTCGTGCGCACCGGCTCGCCCTACGGCGTCACGCCCGGGCGGCTGACGAAGAACGACGGCACGCCGTTCAAGGTCTACTCGCCGTTCGCCCGGGCCTGGCGGGCCCGCGGCATCCACTCCCCCGCGCCCCGGCCCGACGCCATCCCGTGGGCCGAGGGCCTCCGCTCGGAGGACCTGCCGCCCGCCCAGGACCTCGACGGCACGCAGCTGCCGCCGGCGGGCGAGGCGGCGGCGCACGACGCCTGGGCGCTGTTCCGCGAGCAGCGGCTCGCCGGGTACGCCGACACCCGCAACCTGCCCGGCACCGCGGGCACCAGCCGGCTGTCGCCGCACCTGAAGTACGGCACCCTGCACCCGCGCACGCTGGTCGCCGAGGCCGAGCCGCTGGCCGAGGACCACGGCGAGGCGGTGGAGCGCTTCGTGGGCGAGCTGATCTGGCGCGACTTCTACGCCGACGTCCTGTGGCACCGGCCCGACACCGCGCACGCGGCGTTCAACCCGGACATGCAGCGGATGCGCTACGACACCGGCCCGGTCGCCGACGAGCACTTCGCCGCCTGGGCGGAGGGCCGCACCGGCTACCCGATCGTCGACGCCGGGATGCGGCAGCTGCACGGCGAGGCCTGGGTGCACAACCGGGTCCGCATGATCGTCGCGTCGTTCCTCACCAAGGACCTGCACGTCGACTGGTGGCGCGGGGCGGTCTACTTCCACGACCACCTCGTCGACGGCGACATCGCCAGCAACCACCACGGCTGGCAGTGGGTCGCGGGCACCGGCACCGACCCCTCGCCGTACTACCGGGTGTTCAACCCGACCCGGCAGGGCCAGCAGTTCGACCCCGACGGCACCTACGTGCGGCGCTGGGTGCCCGAGCTGCGGGACGTCCCCGACCGGTACGTGCACGAGCCGTGGACCATGCCCGGCGGCCCGCCGGACGGCTACCCGGCGCCGATCGTCGACCACGCGGAGGAGCGCCAGGTGGCGCTGGCCCGCTACCAGGCGGTGCGCGATGCCTGAGGGCCACACCCTGTACCGGCTGGCGAGGGAGCAGTCGGAGCTGTTCGCCGGCCGGCCGGTGCACGTGACCAGCCCGCAGGGGCGCTTCGCCGCGGGCGCCGCACTGCTCGACGGCCGCGTCGTCGAGGAGGTCACCAGCTACGGCAAGCACCTGTTCGCCGACTTCGGCGGCGACGTGCTGCACGTGCACCTGGGCCTCTACGGCACCTACACGACCGGCGTCGGCGACCCGCCTGCCCCACGCGGCGCGCTGCGCATGCGCTGGGTGGCCGACGGGCCGAAGGGCGAGGGCGTGTGGACCGACCTGCGCGGCGCGACCGCGTGCGACGTCCTCACCCAGCCCGAGGTGGACGCCATCCTCGACCGGCTCGGCCCCGACCCGCTGCGCACCCGGCGCGGCGGGCCCCTGTCCTACGCGAAGGTCGGCCGCAGCCGGACGGCGGTCGGCGCGCTGCTCATGGACCAGGCGGTGCTGGCCGGCGTCGGCAACGTCTACCGCGCCGAGATCCTCTTCCGGCACCGCATCTCGCCGTTCCGGCCGGGCCGCGACGTGGGCGCGCAGGAGTGGCAGGCGCTGTGGGACGACCTGGTGGTGCTCCTGCGCGCCGGCGTCCGGATGGGCCGCATCGTCACCACCCAGCCGGCCGACCGCTCCCGCCGCTCGGGCGCGGTGCGCCGGGAGGACGCGCACTACGTCTACCGGCGCACCGGCCTGCCGTGCCGGATCTGCGGCACCGAGGTGCGGACCGAGGAGATGGTCGGCCGCAACCTCTACTGGTGCCCCGTCTGCCAGGCCGTCTGAGGGAGCCCTGGCGTCGCCCGGTCGTCGGCGACCGGGGTCACCCGCCGGCGGATGCCCCGGCAGGTGACCACTCGACGCGAGCGGCGGCGGCTCGGGTCAGAGGGCGCCCTTGGCGGGGTCGCCGGCGGGGACGGCGGTGAGCACCGTGACGGCCGGCGGCTCGGTGAGCTTGCCGTCGAGGCGCTTCGAGAGGTCGGTGAGCGCCTCGGCCTTGCCGTGCGTGGCGAGCGCCTCGGGGCTCTCCCACTGCTCCACCATCACCAGCTGCCCGCGGCCCTCGTGCAGGGCGTAGCGCTCGCAGCCGGGCTCCTCGTGCACCCGCGGCACCGTCTCGAGCACCGCCTGGCGGACCTCGTCGGCGTGCTCGGGCTTCGGGCTGATGGTGGCGACGACGACGACGGACACGGGCGGTCCCCTCTGCTCTGGTCGGTGGGCTCGCCGGGACGGTGATCTGGCGCACGGCGACCCGGCGGGGCCAGGATGCCAGTCGTGGCCGACGACGGATCCCCCGCCCCGGACAGCGAGCGGCCGCTGCGGGTGGCGGTGGTCGGCGCCGGGCCGGCCGGCATCTACACCGCCGAGGCGCTCACCCGCCGCGCGCCGGTCCCGGTGACCGTCGACCTGCTCGACCGCCTGCCCACCCCGTTCGGCCTGGTCCGGCACGGCATCGCGCCCGACCACCCGAAGATGCGCGCCATCCGCGACACCCTGCACCGGGCCCTCGACGACCCCGGCGTCCGCTTCGTCGGCAACGTCGAGGTGGGCACCGACATCGCGCTGGAGGACCTGCGCCGCCACGTCGACGCCGTCGTCTACACCTACGGGGCCGCGCTGGACCGGCCGCTGGCCGTCGACGGCGAGGACCTGCCCGGCAGCCTCGCCGCCACGGACCTCGTCGCCTGGTACTGCGGCCACCCCGACGCCGACCGGGCCCGCGTGGAGGCCGCGCTGGCCGGCGTCCGGCGCGCGGTGGTGGTCGGCGTCGGCAACGTCGCCCTCGACGTCGCCCGCGTGCTCGCGCGCGCCCCGCAGGAGCTCGAGCCGACCGACATGCCGCAGCACGTGCTCGACGTGCTGGCCGCGACGCCGGTCGAGGAGGTCACCGTGCTCGGCCGCCGGGGCCCGGCCAACGCCAGCTTCACCACGATGGAGCTGCGCGAGCTCGACGGGCTGGACCGGGCCACCGTGCTGGTCGACCCGGCCGACCTCGAGCTCGACCCCGCCGCCGAGGAGCGCCTCGCCGGCGACCGCAACGCCTCCCGCAACCTCGCCGTGCTGCGCGAGTGGGCCGGCCACGAGCCCGCCGGGGACCGCGTCCGGCTGCGGCTGCGGTTCTACCGGCGGCCGGTGCGGCTGCTCGGCGCCGACCGGGTCACCGGCGTGGAGGTCGAGCGCACCGCCGTCGACGGCGAGGGCCGCGCGGTGGGCACCGGCGAGTACGAGGTGGTGCCGGCCGACCTCGTCGTCCGCTCGGTCGGCTACCGCGGCGAGGGCCTGCCGGGCCTGCCGGTCGACCCGCGCAGCGGCACCGTCCCGAACGAGGACGGGCGGGTGCTGCGCGACGGCGGCGCGTCGGCCGGCGAGTACGTGGCCGGCTGGATCAAGCGCGGGCCGAGCGGCGTCGTCGGCACCAACAAGCACGACGCGCGGGAGACCGTCGCGTCCCTGCTGGCCGACGCCGAGGCCGGCGTCATCGCCCCCGGCGGCGACCGCGACGACCTGGTGCAGACGCTGCGCGCCCGCGGCGCGGAGCCGGTGCTGCTCGAGGACTGGCGGGCCATCGACGCCGCCGAGGTGGCGCTCGGCGCCACCCGCGGCCGGGCCCGCACGACGATGCACGAGCGGGAGGCCCTGCTCGCGGCCGCCCGCGCCGCGGAGCGCGCCTCGGCTCCGACCGCCTAGCTCCCCACCGCGGCGATCAGGTCGCGGGCGCCGGTCTCGGAGGCCGCGGCGACGAACCGGATGAGCGTCTCCGTGTCGGGCGCCAGCCGCAGCGGCCCGCCCTCGGGCGTCAGCGCCACCCCGCCGGCCCCGGCCAGCACGGCCAGGCCCCCGGCGACGTCGTGCACGTGGGTGCCGCTGCGGTCGAGGTCGTGCCAGGCGCCGGCCGAGCCGTCGGCCACCAGGCACAGGTCGACGGCGGTGCAGCCGGTGACCCGCACCCGCCAGGCGGTGGCCGGCACCCGCACCACCCGGCCCGACGGCGCGACGACGGTGCTCCCCTCGCGCACGGACGCCGGTGCCCCGTCCCGCTGCGCGCCGGCGTCGCGGCCCCCGGCCCAGCGGCGCCCCGACGACAGGTCGACCACCAGCCCGGCCACCGGCTCGCCGTCGTGTACCAGCGCCGCCGAGAACGCCCACGGCGGCAGGCCCGCGCGGAAGTTGCCGGTGCCGTCGAGCGGGTCGAGCACGATCCACGGCTGGTCGCCGCGCACCGACGGGTCGGGCCGCTCCTCCGACAGCACCGGCACGCCGAGCGGGCGCAGCACCTCCACCGCGGCGTCGTGCGCGGCGTCGTCGGCGGCGATCGACCAGCTGCCGTCGTCCTTGCGGTGGTCGCGGCCGGTGTCGCGGGCCAGCGCCACGGCCACCTCCACCCGGGTGGCGGCCAGCGCGGCGAGGTGGGCGAAGCGCTCGGTCAGCGGGGCGTCCGCCGCGGGCGGGGGCACCTCGAGCACGCGGCCGGTGCCCGCGTCGCGCACCGTCGCGCAGCCCCAGGCGGAGGCGACGGCGAGCAGCGCGGCCCGGTCGGTGACGTGGGTGGACCGGTGGACGACGACCGCCTCGGTGGTGCCCTCGTCGGTCCAGCGGCGGCGCAGGTGCGCGGCGGCGTCGTCGCCGACGAGGAGCCGGGCGCCGGGGTCGAGCAGCTCGGGCGCGAGCGCGGCGGGCGCGACGCCGAGCAGCCGTGCCGCGGCGTGCAGGTCGGCCCCGGACGCCGCGACCCGCATGGTCCCCGTTCCCGTCACGGTCCCCCCGCCTCGCCGTCCGCCCTCCCCGGCAAGGTAGGCCACCGGGCGGGGTAGGGCGCGGAGGTGTCCGCACCCGTGCCCGCGTCCGTGCCCGCCCGCACCGGCCTCGACGACGTCGACCTGGTCCTCCTCGTGCACCGCGAGGACCCCGCCCTGCTCGCCCGCCACCACGCCGCCGTCGCGGCGGCCACCGGCCCGGACTGGCGCGGGCGGGCCCTGCTGGTGGAGAACGCCCCCGCGCCGGCCACGTCGGCCGCGGCCCGCGCGGAGCTGGCCCGCTACCCGGACGCCGACCGGCGGGTGCTGACCGCGCCGCGCAACCTCGGCTTCGCCCGCGCCATGGACCTCGCGCTCGACGCCTGCCGCGGCCGCTACGTGGCGCTGGTCAACTCCGACGGCGAGCCCGACCCCGGCATGCTGCGCCGGCTCGCCGAGGTGCTGGACGCCGAGCCCCGCGCGGTCTGGGCCGCACCCGCGGTGCACGGCCCCGGCGAGGCCGACGAGCCGCCCGGCCCGCCGTTCGCCGCCGGCGACCTGCCCGGCACCGCGCTGCTCGTCCGGCGCGCGGAGTTCCTCGCCGCCGGCGGCTTCGACCCGGCCTACTTCTTCTACAACGAGGACCGCGACGCCTCCTGGCGCCTGCGCGCGGCCGGGCACCTGCTGCTGCGGGTGCCCGGCACCGTCTTCCGGCACGGCAAGGGCGGGCGCAGCGCCCGCGGGGTGTTCCTGCGCGAGTGGCACTACGCCCGCACGACGCAGGTGCTCCTCCCGCAGCACGCGCGGCGGCCGGTGCGGGAGACGGCGGCCTTCCTCGCCCGCCGCCCCCGCGCCGTGCTCGCCCACCTCCGCGACGGCGACCTGCCCGGCGCGGCCGGCATCGCGCTGGCCCTGCTCGAGCTGCCGCGCGGGCTCGCGCTGGCCGCCGCCCGCCGGCGCCGCCCGTGGGACGGCGACCGGCTGGCGGCGTGGCTGGAGCGCGAGCGGCTCCCGGTGACCGTCCTCTAGCCGGAGTCCCTGAGCCGGTCCCGACTCAGCCCGAGTTGCGGAGCGCCGTCGCGATCCCGTTGATCGTCAGCTGGATGTTGCGGCGCACCAGCTCGTCGTCGTCCCCGGTCCGGCGGCGGCGCAGCATCTCCACCTGCAGGTGGTGCAGCGGCTCCAGGTAGGGGAACCGGTTGCGGATCGACCGGGCCAGCGACGGGTTGTCGGCCAGCAGGTGGTCGTCGCCGGTGACGGCCAGCAGCACCCGGCAGGTGCGCTCGTGCTCGGCGGTGATCTGGTCGAACACCCGCGCCCGCAGCTCCTCGTCGGGCACCAGCTCGGCGTAGCGGGCGGCGAGGTCGAGGTCGGTCTTGGCCAGCACCATCCCCATGTTCGACAAGATCGTGCGCAGGAACGGCCACCGGCGGTGCAGGTCCTGCAGCCGGGCCAGGCGCTGCGGGTCGCCGTCGATCCACGACTCCAGCGCCGAGCCGGTGCCGTACCAGCCGGGCAGCATGATCCGCGCCTGCGACCAGCTGAACACCCACGGGATCGCGCGCAGGTCGGCGATCCGGTCGCCGGCCTTGCGCGACGGCGGGCGGCTGCCGATGTTGAGCTCGGCCAGCTCGCGGATCGGCGTCGCGGCGCGGAACCACTCCACGAAGCCCGGCGTCTCGTGCACCAGCGCCCGGTAGGCGTCCTGCGCGCGGGCGGCGAGGTCGTCGAGCAGCGCGTAGGCGTCCTCGGCGTCGTCGCCCAGCCCCTCGACGTCGAGCAGGGTGGCCTCCAGCGTGGCGGCCACCAGCGCCTCGAGGTTGCGGCGGGCGAGGTCGGGCTCGCCGTACTTCGCCGCGATCACCTCGCCCTGCTCGGTGATCCGCAGGGCGCCGGCCACCGCGCCGGGCGGCTGCGCCCGGATCGCCTCGTAGCTGGGCCCGCCGCCGCGGCCGACGGTGCCGCCGCGGCCGTGGAACAGCCGCAGCCGGATGCCCTCGCGCCGCGCCACCTCCACCAGCGTCAGCTCGGCCCGGTACAGCGCCCAGTTGGCGGCCAGGTAGCCGCCGTCCTTGTTGCTGTCGGAGTAGCCGAGCATGACCTCCTGCGCGTCGCCGCGGGAGGCGACCAGCGCCCGGTACAGCGGCTGGGCGAGGACGGCGGTCATCGTCTCGCCGGCGCCCTGCAGGTCGGCGATCGTCTCGAACAGCGGCGAGATGCCGACCGGGCAGGTCGGGCCGTCCTCGCCGTCGGGGTCGAGCAGGCCGACCTCCTTGAGCAGGACGGCGACCTCGAGGACGTCGCTCACCGACTCGCACATGCTGATCACGTAGTTCGGGATGGCCCGCGGCCCGAGCTTCTCGACCTGCTCGGCGGCGGCCATCAGCAGGTCGAGCTCGCCGCGCGCGAGGTCGGACAGCTGCGCGCCCGGGCGCACCAGCGGCCGCCGCATGCGCAGCTCGCCGGCCAGCAGCTCCACCCGCGCCGCCTCGTCGAGGGAGGCGTAGTCGGGGCACACCCCGGCCCAGGCGAGCAGCTCGGCGAGGACCTCCTCGTGGACGGCGGAGTTCTGCCGCATGTCCAGGCCCGCGAGGTGGAAGCCGAACACCTCGACGGCGTCGCGCAGCCGGGCCAGCCGGTCGTCGGCCAGCGCGCCGGCGCCGTGGGTGCGCAGCGAGGCGTCGACGACGGCGAGGTCGGCGAGCAGCTCGTCCGGCGACCCGTAGGGCTCCAGCTCCGCGTGCGGCGCGTCGCCGGGCACCCGGCCGAGCACCCGCCGCGCGGTGGCCGCGAGCCGGGCGTGCACGCCGGTCAGCGCGCGCCGGTAGGGCTCGTCGGCGCGGAACGGCGAGTCGTCGCGGGAGGCGTCGGCCAGGTGCGACAGCTCGGCCGTCGGGGTGACAAGCCGGTCGGACATCGACAGCTCGCTGCGCAGCTCGACCAGCTCGTCGAGGTGGTGGGCCAGCGCGGTCTCCGCGTGCCGGGTGCTGGCCCGGCGGACGGCGTCGGCGGTGACGAACGGGTTGCCGTCGCGGTCGCCGCCGATCCAGGAGCCCGGCTGCAGCACCGGCTGCGTGGGCAGCCCGCTGCCGGGCCACCGCGACCCGAGCTGGCGGCGCAGCTCGGCGTTGATCTCGGGGACCACGCGGAACAGCGACAGGTCGTAGTAGCGCAGCGCCTCGTCGATCTCGTCGGTCAGCCGCAGCCGCGACAGCCGCAGCAGCGCCGTCTGCCAGAGGCTGAGCACCGCCCGCTCCAGCTCGGCCGACCACGCCTGCTCGTCGACCTCGCCGGGTGCCGTCCGGTCGCGCTCGCGGATGAGCTCGGTGACCTGCTTCTGCACCAGCGAGATCGTGCGCCGGCGGACCTCGGTGGGGTGCGCGGTGACCACCGGGACCACCAGCGCCCCGGCGAGCTCGCGCGCGACGGCGTCGGGGTCGAGGCCCGCCCGGTCGAGCGTGGCGAAGGTGGCCGCGAGGCTGCCCGGCTGCGGCGGCGACCCGGCGCGGCGGTGGTGCCGGCGGCGGCGCTCGTGGTGCAGGTCCTCGGCGAGGTTGGCCAGCAGCGAGAAGTGGCTGAAGGCGCGGATGACGTGGTTGGCCGCGCGGACGTCGAGGTCGCCCAGGCGGGCGGCGAGGCCCGCGCGGTCGGCCTCGGAGCGGCGCACCGCGAACGCCTGCACGCGCGTGGACTCGACCAGGTCGAGCACGTCGTCGCCGGTCTGCTCGCGGATCACCTCCCCGAGCACGCGGCCGAGCAGGCGGATGTCGTCGCGCAGCGGGGCGTCGTCGGCACGGCCGTCGCCCTCCGGGTCGCGCCCGGGCAGGCGGAGGTCGGCGACGTCGACGGTTGCTTCCGACATGCAGCGCAGTATCCGGGGTCCGTGTGACGCGCCTGTGTCGCGGGCACCTGGCCGCCCGTGCAGACCCTCCGCGCCACGCCCGCCGCCCCCGCTCCCGCCGCCCACGGGGAGGGTCCCGTCTGGGACGCCGACCGCGGCGAGCTGCTGTGGGTCGACATCTCCGCCGGGGTCGTGCGCCGCGGCGCGGTCGGCGACGACGGCGGCCTGCGCGACACCGGCTCGTTCCGCGCCGGCGACACCGTCGGGGTGGCCGCACCCGCGACGGCGGGCGGCTGGGTGGCCGCGGCCGGCGGCGGGTTCACCCACGTGGACGGGGACGGCACCGCCCGCGTGCTGGTCGACCTGGCCCGCGAGGGCGGCAGCGAGCAGGCCGGCGGCACGCGCATGAACGACGGCGCCTGCGACCGGGCGGGCCGCTTCTTCGCCGGCACGATGGCCTTCGACCAGCGGCCGGGCGCGGGCAGCCTCTACCGGCTCGACCTCGACGGCACGGTCGCTCCCGTCCTCGACGGGCTCACCGTCTCCAACGGGCTCGGCTGGTCGCCCGACGGCCGCACCGTCTACCTCTCCGACTCCGGCCCCGGCCTGGTGCACGCCTTCGCCTACGACGCGGACGCCGGCACGTTCTCCGCCGGGCGGGTGCTGCTGGAGACCGGCGGCGTCGACGGCGTGGCCGACGGGCTGACCGTCGACGACGAGGGCTGCCTCTGGACGGCGATGTGGGGCGGCGGCCAGGTGCGCCGCTGGTCCCCCGACGGCGACCTGCTGGCCGTCGTCGAGGTCGGCGTCGCGCACACCTCCAGCTGCGCGTTCGCGGGGCCCGGCCGCGACCTGCTGGTCGTCAGCACCGCCTCCGGCGAGGAGGACGAGGACGGGGCGGGGCGGCTGTTCACCGTGCGGCCGGGCGTCACCGGACCGCCGGCCGACCCCTACCGCGGCCCGCTGGCGGGCATCCGCGAGGCGGTCTAGCTCTCCTGGAGCAGCTCGAGCGCGGCCGCGGCGAGCTGGTCGCCGGCGGCGGCGCCGCGCTCGAACTCCTCGGCCGCGCCCGCGATGTCGCCGCGGTCGGCCAGCAGCACGCCGAGGTTGTGGTGGCAGTAGGAGTCGCCGGCCTGGATGCCGGCACGGTACGCCTCCTCGGCTGCCTCGTCGTCGCCCAGCTGCTCGCGGTACAGGTTGCCCAGCGGCAGCCAGGCCACCTGCTCGCCGAGCTTGGCGCCGCGCTCGAGCACCGAGCGGGCCTCGGCGGCGCGGCCGGTCTGCAGCAGCAGCGCGGCGAGGTCGGCGCGGGCGGCGGCGAAGTGCGCGGCGCCGGCCCGCAGCCGGTCCTCCAGCGCCGGGTCGAGGGTGGCGCACCACTCCCAGCAGGCGGCGACGGCGTCGGCCTCGTCGTCGCCCGCGGCCGCGAGGCCCCGCGCGACCTCGAGCGCCTGCTCGCGCTCACCCTGCTCGCGCAGCAGGAACGCCAGCTGCAGCCCGCCCTCGGTGTCGCCGGCCGCCGCCGCGCCGCGGTAGGCGGCCATGGCGCCGGCCAGGTCGCCGAGCTGCTCGAGCACCAGCCCGAGGTTGCGCCAGGCGTCGGACTCGCCGCCGGCCAGCGCCACCTCGTAGGCGTCCACGGCCTCCGACCACCGCTCCTGCGCGGCCAGGCTGTTGCCCAGGTCGTAGTAGCCGGTGACGTCGCCGAGCGAGGCCGCGCGGCGGAAGCACCACTCGGCGTCGGTCTGCCGGCCGGCCTCGGCGAGGTCGCAGCCCAGCTCGATGAGCTCGTCGGCGTCCTCGGAGGCCTGCAGCCGCCAGAGGCGCGCGTCCAGGTCCTCCGTCATGGCAGCGATCATGTCCGCCCCGACCTGCGCGCACGCCCTCCGTCGGGGTGAGGTCACCCCAACGTGTCCGGCGCTCCGCCGCGCGGGTGTCCCCCGCCCCGGCTCAGCCCTCGCGGGCCCGCAGCGCCTCCCGCAGCTTGGTCTTCCCGCCGGTCCGCAGCAGGGCGCCGGAGTACACCCGCCCGCCGAGCCGGACCACCAGCGCGATGGCCACGAGCATGAGCAGGACGGCCACGCCGACCTCCCACGGCGCCACCTCGCCCGCGGCCTGGCGCACCGGCATGACCATGGGCGACAGGCCCGGCACGTAGGAGGTCACCGTCGCCAGCGTCCCGTCGGGGTCGCTCGCCGCCTGGACGGCGACGATGAAGCCCGCGACCAGCACCAGCGACGCCGGGGTGAGCACGCTGCCGAGGTCCTCCTGGCGGCTGACCAGCGAGGCGGCGACGGCGAACAGCGAGGCGTAGAGCGCGTAGCCGAGCACGAACCAGAAGAGCAGCCACAGCACCGTGCCGACGAGCTCGCCGGGCAGGTCGACGACGTCGAACGCCAGCGCGCCGGTGATGCCGATGGCCGCGATGACCGCGATCTGCCCGAGGCCGAGGACGCCGAGGCCGAGGATCTTCCCGGCGAGCAGCTGCCACGGCCGCATCGTGGCCAGCAGCAGCTCGACCACCCGGCTCGCCTTCTCCTCGACCACGCCCTGGGCGACGAACTGGGCGAACAGGATCAGCAGGCTGTAGAGCACGACGACGCCGACGACGGCGACCACGGTGCGCTGGGTGTCGGCCGCGGAGTCGCCGTCGAGGGTGGTGACGGTGACCTGCGGCAGGTCGGCGGGGTCGACGCCGGCCTCGCTGAGCACCTGGCCCAGGGAGACGGCGGAGACCGCGCCGGAGACCAGCGCCTCCAGCGTGCTGTCGGGCTCGCGCAGGACGAGCTCGGGCGCGCTGCCGCCGGTGCCGAGGACGGCGGCGTCGACCTCCTCGTCCTCGACGGCGGTGCGCGCGGCGGCGTCGTCGTCGACGTCGACCACCTCGACGTCGAGGTCGAGGGCCTCCGCCTGGGCCTCGAGGGCGGCACCCAGCTGGGCGTCGCCACCCGCGACGCCGACGCGGCGGGTGTCGGACCCGGAGTTGACGACGACCTGGAAGACCAGGACGCCGAGGATCAGCACGACCATCAGCACGGAGCTGGCGATGAACGTCTTGTCGCGGATGCGGGTGGAGATCTCGCGGGCGGCGACCAGACGGACGAGCTGCCCGCTGGACAGCGGCGAGGTGGGCTGCCCGGTGACCTGCGGCGCGCTCACGCGGCGACCTGCTCGCGGGCGGCCTGCTGCGCCGGGTCGGCGACGGCCTCGCGGAACAGCTCGACGAGCGTGGCCTCGCGCCAGGCGAAGTGGGTGACCCGGCCGGTGCGCAGCGCGGCGGCGAGCACGGCCTGGTCGTCGGTGCCACCGGCGAGCTCCAGCAGGGTGTCGCCCCGCGACTCCGAGACCACCCGGACGCCCGGGACGCCCGCGGCCCAGCCGGGCGCGGCGTCGGGCACCACGACCCGCAGCACCCGGCCGGCCTCGCGGCGGCGCAGCTCCTCGACGGTGCCCGTGGCGACCATGCGGCCGCGCGCGAGGATGCCGACGGAGTCGCACAGCCGCTCGACGAGGTCGAGCTGGTGGCTGGAGAAGACGACCGGCACGCCGGCCCGGCACTGCTCGAGCAGCGCCTCGGCCAGCGCGTCGACGCCGACCGGGTCGAGGCCGGAGAACGGCTCGTCGAGGATCAGCACCTCGGGCCGGCTGACCAGCGCGGCGGCGAGCTGGACGCGCTGCTGGTTGCCCAGCGACAGCTTCTCCACCGGGTCGTCCCGGCGGTCGCCGAGGCCGAGCCGGGCGGCCCACTCCCCGGCCGCGCGGGCCGCGTCGGCGCCGCCCATGCCGTGCAGCCGGGCGAAGTAGGTGAGCTGCTCGCCGACCCGCATCTTCGGGTAGAGGCCGCGCTCCTCCGGCATGTAGCCGATGCGGCGCCGCATGGCCTCGTCGAGCGGGCGGCCGCGCCAGCGGACCTCGCCGGCGTCGGCCCGGGCCAGGCCCATCGCGATGCGCATCGTCGTCGTCTTGCCGGCTCCGTTGGACCCGCAGAAGCCGAACATCGAGCCGGGGGCGACGGTGAAGCCGACGCCCTCCAGCACGCGGTTGTCCCCGTAGCTCTTGTGGAGCCCGTCGAACTCGAGCACTGCCCCTCCGTCCGCTGGTCCCCGTGCGCCCCGACGCTATCGGTCCCGCCTCGCGGCTCCCGCTGACCTGGGGTGTCATCGGTCCATGAGCCAGGAGAACGTGCCCGCGAGCCCACCGTCGGGCGTCGGGCTGGAGGGCCTGCGCGGCGCCGCCGCCGGCTGCCGCGCCTGCGAGCTGTGGGAGCCCGCCACCCAGACGGTGTTCGGGGAGGGCCCGGAGACCGCCCGGATCGTGTTCGTCGGCGAGCAGCCCGGCGACCAGGAGGACCGGAAGGGCGAGCCGTTCGTCGGCCCGGCCGGGCGGCTGCTCGACCGCGCGCTGGCCGACGCCGGCATCGAGCGCCGCGACGCCTACGTCACCAACGCCGTCAAGCACTTCCGCTTCACCCCGACCGGCAAGCGGCGCATCCACCAGTCGCCGGGCGCCGAGCACATCCGCGCCTGCCGGCCGTGGCTGGAGGCGGAGTTCGAGGTGCTCAAGCCCGAGGTCGTCGTCTGCCTCGGCGCCACGGCGGCCAAGGCCCTCATCTCGCCGTCGTTCCGGATCACCAAGGAGCGCGGGAGGCTCATGCCGTGGACGCCGCCGGGGGTGGCGGCGGCCGAGGCCGGCGACGACGAGGCCGACGAGGAGGCGCCCGCGCAGACGTGGATGCTCGCGACCGCGCACCCCTCGGCGATCCTGCGCACGCCCGAGGAGGCCCGCGCGGCCGCCTTCGACGCGCTCGTCGCCGACCTGCGGGTGGTGGCCGGCGCGCTGGCCTAACGGGCGAAGGACCTCCCTGCCCCCCGCCACTCGCGAGCTCGCGGCGGGACCCTGCAGGGAGGCCTAACTGCGGATCGGTGAGGCGCTGCCCTTCTGCGACGCCCGGAAGTGCAGGAACGAGGGCACCGCGAGCGCGACGACGACCATCGCCACCACGGTGACGACCCCGCCGGACACCATCGCGACGCTCACACCCGCCGCGCTGGCCATCGCGCCCGCCCGCAGGTCGCCCAGCCGCGGCCCGCCGGCCACCACGACGATGAACACGCCCTGCATCCGGCCGCGCATCTCGTCGGGCGCGGCGGTCTGCAGCATCGACGAGCGCAGCACCGCGCTGACCATGTCGCCGGCCCCCGCCACGGCGAGGCAGAGCACCGCCAGCCACAGCGACGGCGCCAGCCCGAAGCCGACGATCGCCACGCCCCACACGACGATCGCGGCGAGCACCACCGCGCCCTGCCGGTCGACCCGGGACACCCAGCCCGAGGTGAGCCCCATGAGCAGCGCGCCGATGGAGATGCCGGCGAACAGCCAGCCGTAGGCGTTGGCCGACCCGGCGAAGCGGCCCTCGGCCAGCTCGGGGAACACCGCCTGCGGCCAGGCGAAGAACATGGCGATGACGTCGACGACGAACGTCATGAGCAGCACCGGCTGCGTCCGCAGGAAGCCGAAGCCCTCCCCCACCCCGCGCAGCGCGGCGCCCAGCCGCAGCGGCCCGGCCACGCCGGCCGGGGGCAGCGGCGGCAGCCCGCGGATCAGCAGGGCCGCGACCAGCAGGGTGACCGCGTCGACGACGTAGGCGAGGAACAGGTCGCCGAGGCCGATGAGCAGGCCGGCCGCGAGCGGGCCGACGATGACGCCGACCTGCCGCACGGTCATCGCCAGCGCGTTGGCCGCGGCGACCCCCTCCGGGCCGACGAGCGCCGGGATGACGGCGCTGCGGGCGGGCTGGTTGACGGCGGTGAACCCGGACACCGCGGCCACCAGCACCCACAGCAGCCAGAGGTTCCCGCCGCCGGGCAGCAGCGCCTGCAGCGCCAGCAGCGCGCTGGTCACCGCGGACCCGACGCCGGTGACCAGCATCAGCTTCCGCCGGTCCATGGCGTCGGCGATCGCGCCGCCGAGCAGGCCGAAGACGACCAGCGGCACCAGCGACACGATCGAGGTGACGCCGACCAGCAGCGAGTCGCGGGTGAGCGCGTAGACCTGCACGGGGACGGCGACCAGCGTCATCTGCTGGCCGACCATCGTGGTGGTCAGGCCCCAGAACAGCCGCCGGTAGCCGGGGTCGCGCAGCGGGCTGGTGTCGATCGTCCAGCTCCGCGACGACCGCCGGGCCGGCACCGGCACGGGCTCGGCGACCTTCCCCGGCTCGACCGGGTCGACGGGCAGCTCGTCCCCCGATGGTGACGTGCTGGAACGGCCCTGCTGCAGGGGCCCGCCCCGAGCCTGCGAGGGGTGGGGGGCAGCGGGGTCCTTCGTCATGGAGCGAGCCGCTGGAGCACCCAGCCGCCGCCCTCCTCGTCGTCGCGCACGAAGCGCAGCCGGTCGTGCAGCCGGCCGGGACCGCCCTGCCAGAACTCGACGTGCTCGGGCACCACCCGGTAGCCGCCCCACGTCGGCGGCCGCGGCACCTTCTCCGTCGTCGTCTCCTCGTCGAGCAGCCGGACGCGGGACTCGAGCTCGTCGCGGGAGTCGACGACGGTCGACTGCACCGAGGCGACGGCGGCCAGCTGCGCCTCGCGCGGGCGGGGGTCCCACAGGTCGTCGGAGGCGGCGTCGCCGATCCGCTCGACGCGGCCGGTCACCCGCACCTGGCGCTGCAGCGCGTGCCAGGGGAAGACCAGCGCGGCGCGCGGGTTGGCCGCGATCTGGGCGCCCTTGGTGGAGGCGTAGCTGGTGCCGAAGACGAAGCCGGCCTCGTCGTAGCCCTTGAGCAGCACGATGCGGGCGTCGGGGGCGCCGTCGGCGTCGGCGGTGGCCACCACGACGGCGTTGGGGTCGGGGACCTCGGCGGCGACGACGTCGCGGAACCACCGGTCGAACTGCTCGAGCCAGGTGGGCGCGAGGTCCTCCTCGCGCAGCCCCGGACGGTCGTAGTCCCTGCGCATGCGGGAGAGGTCGGCCACCCCGCCATGCTGACACCGCCCGCGCGGCACGGCTCCGGGCGGCTCCCGCTGGGCGGCAGCCCCGCGTGGAGGGCGGGCGGCTGCTGGGCCTAGTGTCGCGGTGCAGTCGTGCGCCGCGGAACGTGCGGGCACGAGGTCCGCGCGCGCAGAGGAGCATGCGAGATGGCCGACGACTTCGTACCCGGCCTCGAGGGCGTCATCGCCTTCGAGACCACGATCGCCGAGCCCGACAAGGACGGCGGCTCGCTCCGCTACCGCGGGGTCGACATCGAGGACCTGGTCGGCAAGATCACCTTCGGCAACGTCTGGGCGCTGCTGGTCGACGGGAAGTTCGGCCCCGGCCTGCCCCCGGCCGAGCCGTTCCCGATCCCGGTGCACAGCGGCGACGTCCGCGTCGACGTGCAGGCCGCGCTGGCGATGCTCGCCCCGTTCTGGGGCTACCGCCCGCTGCTGGACATCTCCGACGAGGAGGCCCGCGACCAGCTGGCCCGCGCCGCGGTCATGGCGCTGTCCTACGTCGCGCAGTCCGCCCGCGGCATCGGTACGCCGGCCGTGCCGCAGAGCCGCGTCGACGAGGCCAAGACGATCGTCGAGCGCTTCATGGTCCGCTGGCGCGGCGAGCCCGACCCGGCCCACGTCGCCGCCGTCGACGCCTACTGGACGTCGGCCGCCGAGCACGGCATGAACGCCTCCACCTTCACCGCGCGCGTCATCGCCTCCACCGGCGCCGACGTCGCGGCCGCCATGTCCGGCGCGATCGGCGCGATGTCCGGCCCGCTGCACGGCGGCGCCCCCTCCCGCGTGCTGCACATGCTCGACGAGGTCGAGAAGAGCGGCGACGCGGAGAAGTACGTGAAGGACCTGCTGGACCGCAAGGAGCGCCTGATGGGCTTCGGGCACCGGGTCTACCGGGCCGAGGACCCCCGCGCCCGCACGCTGCGCAAGGCCGCCCGGGAGCTCGGCGCCCCGCGCTTCGACGCCGCCCTGGCCCTCGAGCAGGCCGCGCTCAAGGAGCTGCGCGAGCGGCGCCCCGACCGCCCGGTCGAGACCAACGTCGAGTTCTGGGCGGCCATCGTCCTCGACTTCGCCGAGGTCCCGAGCCACATGTTCACCTCGATGTTCACCTGTGCCCGCACCGCCGGCTGGTGCGCGCACATCCTGGAGCAGAAGCAGACCGGCCGCCTCGTGCGCCCGTCGGCCCGCTACGTCGGGCCCGCGGCGCGCAAGCCCGAGGAGGTCGAGGGCTTCGACACCATCCAGGTCAAGGCCGTCGACGCCGCCGCGCCCGCCTGACACCAGGCACCACTCCCGGCTGACGACGGCCCGGGTCCGCTGCGTGCGGGCCCGGGCCGTCGCCGTCGGTCCCCCTCCGAGCCCGAGAGGCACCCGGCATGACCATCGAGATCCCCGCCGACCTGCTCCCCGCCGACGGCCGGTTCGGCTGCGGCCCGTCGAAGGTGCGCCCCGAGGCGCTGCAGGCGCTGGCCTCCGACGGCGCCGGGCTCATGGGCACGTCCCACCGCCAGGCGCCGGTGAAGAACCTGGTCGCGCAGGTGCGGGAGGGTCTCGGCGAGCTGTTCTCCCTCCCCGAGGGGTACCAGGTCGTGCTCGGCAACGGCGGCTCGACGGCGTTCTGGGACGTCGCCACCTTCGGCCTGGTCCGCCGGCGCAGCGCCCACGGCACCTACGGCGAGTTCTCCGCCAAGTTCGCCTCGGCGATCGCCGAGGCGCCGTTCCTGGAGGAGCCGGTGGTGGCGGCGGCGGCGCCCGGCTCGCTCGCCCTGCCGGAGGGGCAGCCCGGCGTCGACGCCTACGCCTGGGCGCACAACGAGACGTCCACGGGCGTCATGGCGCCGGTGGTCCGCCCCGCCGGTGCCGACGACGACGCCCTCGTGCTGGTCGACGCCACCAGCGGCGCCGGGGGCCTGCCGGTCGACGTCGCGCAGGCCGACGTCTACTACTTCGCGCCGCAGAAGTCCTTCGCCTCCGACGGCGGCCTCTGGATCGCGCTGATGAGCCCGGCCGCGCTGGCCCGGGTGGCCGAGATCAAGGCCTCCGGCCGCTGGATCCCCGGCTTCCTCGACCTCGCCACCGCCGTCGACAACAGCGCCAAGGACCAGACCTACAACACCCCGGCCGTGGCCACGCTGTTCCTGCTCGCCGACCAGGTGCGCTGGATGCTGGGCCTGGGCGGTCTCGACGGCGCCGTCGCGCGCAGCCGGGAGTCCTCCGGGCGGCTCTACGGCTGGGCGGAGGCGTCGCCGTACGCCACCCCGTTCGTCGCCGACCCCGCGCACCGCAGCCTCGTCGTCGGCACGGTCGACCTCGACGGGTCGGTCGACGCCGCGGCCGTGGCCAGGACGCTGCGGGCCAACGGCGTCGTCGACGTCGAGCCCTACCGCAAGCTCGGCCGCAACCAGCTGCGGGTCGGCATGTTCCCCGCGGTCGACCCCGACGACGTCAGCGCGCTGACCGCCTGCGTCGACTTCGTCGTCGAGCGGCTGTAGTCGGACCGGCAGGTCAGCGGGCCTGCTCGCCGTCGGCGGGCTGCACCGCCGTGCTCGGGAAGTCGCGCAGGTCGCCGGTCGGCGTGCGGTCCCAGCTGCGGAACGTGAGGTCGGTCTGCAGGTAGAGCGCCACCAGCTCCGCGGTGCTGCGGATGCCGTCGAGGTGGGTGCGCTCGTTGCCGTGGCTGCCGTCGATGCCGAAGCCGATCAGCGCGGCGCGGGTGTTGGCGCCGGCCTCCAGCGCGGAGGCCGCGTCGGAGCGGTAGTACTTGTAGACGTCGCGGCGGTGCGGGACGTCGTGCACGCGGCACAGGTCGATGAGGTGCCGGGTCAGGTGGTAGTCGAACGGCCCGGTGGAGTCCTGCATCGCGATGTTGACGCACTGCTCCGAGGACGACTGCCCGGGCGCGACCACCGACGTGTCGATGCTCACCAGCTCGGCGACGTCGGCGTCGAGGCCGTGGCTGGCGCCGAGGCCCACCTCCTCGGCGATGGTGACCAGCAGGTGCGCGGTGACCGGGACCTCGACGCCGTGGTCGACGATCGCCTTGAACGCGCCGAGGGCCGCGGCGATGCCGGCCTTGTCGTCGAGGTGCCGGGAGTTGACGAACCCGCCGCTGGTGATCACCGGCTGGGCGTCGATGGCCACGAAGTCGCCGACCTGGATGCCGCGGCGCTCGAGGTCGGCGCGGCTGTGCACCACCTCGTCGACGCGGACCTCGACGAAGTCCCAGCCCACGCCCTGCTCGTCGACCTCGTCGCCGTACCGGTGCCCGCTGGCCTTGATCGGCAGGATCGTGCCGGTGTGCCAGTAGTCGCCGGAGACGTCGTCGCTGAAGATCGTCACCCGCGCGCCCTCGGCGAAGCGGGCGCTGTGCGTGCCCACCGGGACGATGGCCAGCCGGCCGTTGTCCTTGAGCTGGCTGACCATGCAGCCGATCGTGTCGGCGTGCACGACCACGGTGCGGTCGGCACCGGGGGCGCGGCTGGGCAGCTCGGCGATCAGCGCGCCGCGGCGGGTCACCTCGAAGTCCAGGCCGAGGGCCCGCAGCTCGCCGCCGATGACCTGCATGACGTGGTCGGTGCGCCCCGACGGGCTCGGGATGGTGAGCAGCTCCATCATCACGCGCTGCACGTAGTCCATGTCGATCGGCAGGCGCTTCTGGCCCGCGTCGACCGGCGAGGGGAGGAAGCGCGCGTCGGGCTCGGCGTCGGGCGCGGACTCGTCGCGGACGAGGCCGGCGTCGTCGCGGGGACCGGTCAGCATGGGAGCCGAGTCTAGGGCGGCGCGGCGGCCGGACCGGGGGGCGGGCAGCGCCGGGCGGCGCCCGCCACGCCGGACCGCCTGCACCCGCGCGGGCGCCCACGCGGATAGCCTCGCCCCAGGCCCGGAGTGTCACCGGGTCCGTCCGTGTCGTCCGAGGAGGTCCGCCGTGCGCTCCCTGCGTCTCGTGGGCCTGTCCGAGGACGGCCGCAGCCTGGTACTCGCCGCCGAGGGGGCCGACGGCACCGACGACGGCGAGCGCTTCGAGCTCCCGGTCGACGACCGGCTGCGCGCCGCGGCCCGCGGCGACACCCGCCGGCTGGGCCAGATCGAGGCCGACGGCGGGCTCTCCCCGCGGGTCATCCAGTCCCGCATCCGCGCCGGCGAGACCCCGGAGCAGGTCGCGGCGTCCTCCGGCACCCGGGTCGAGCGGATCATGCGCTTCGCCCACACCGTGCTGCAGGAGCGCTCGCGGCTGGCCGAGCAGGCCCGCGAGGCGCGGGTCCGGCTGTCCGAGGGCATCCCGGGCGCCCCGCTGCAGCAGTTCATGGCCGAGCGGCTGCGGCTGCTCGGCGCCGACCTCGACGCCGTCCGGTGGGACGCCGCGCGCGCCGAGGACGGCACCTGGGTGGTCACCGCCGCCTGGCGCGCGGGCGCCAAGGAGGGCACCACCCTCTGGGTCTACGACGTCCCGGCGCGCACCGTCACCCCGGCCGACCAGGGCACCCGCGACTTCGCCGAGGGCACCCGCCTGGTGCGCGTCGTCCCCGGCGTCCCGGCCGAGCGGCCGATCATGCCGGTGCACCGCAGCGCCGCGGTCCCCGAGCGGACGCCGGCCCCCGCGGCCGAGGAGCCGCCCGCGCCCGTCGCCCCGCCGGCCGCCGAGCGGCGCACCGACGCCGTGCAGCTCACCGACGACGAGATCGCCGAGCACGACACGGTGGTCCTGCGCACCGGCGAGACCGACGGCGAGGACGAGGACCCGCGGGCCCGCGTCCCGGCCTGGGAGGACATCGTCTTCGGGGTCCGACGCAACCGCTGACCTGCGGCTGTGACCGACCGGACGTGTCCGACCGATCGGCCCGGGTACCCACCGGGCATGTCGATGTCGGTGTCCATGCCCCTCGGGGGCGTCCAGGTCGGGTCCTACGACAGCTACCAGCAGGCGCAGGCGGCGGTGGACCACCTGTCCGACGAGAAGTTCCCGGTCGAGAACGTCACGATCATCGGCTCGGACCTGAAGATGGTCGAGCGGGTCACCGGCCGGCTCACCTGGGGCCGCGCGCTCGCCGCGGGCGCGGCCAGCGGCGCCTGGTGGGGTCTGTTCGTCGGCCTGCTGCTGGGGATCTTCGCGCCGAGCGGCACGAGCTGGATCAGCTCGGTGCTCACCGGCCTGCTCATCGGTCTCGTCTTCGGCGCGCTGTTCGCCGCCATGGGCTACGCCGCCACCCGCGGCCAGCGCGACTTCACCAGCGTCTCGCAGGTGACCGCGAGCCGGTACGACGTCATGTGCGACCCCTCGCGCGCCGAGGACGCCCGCGCGATCCTCGCCCGCTGGTCGCTGCGGAACTGAGCGACTAGCGCAGCGTCGCGAACGCGACGGCGGCGGCCGCGGCGACGCCGAGGGAGTCCACGCCCGCCCGCATCGGGATCCGCGCGCGCACCCGCGCCGCCGCCTGCGCCTCCGGGGTGAGCCCCGGGCCCTCGGCGCCGAGCAGGACGGCGGTGCGGGGGTGCGCCCGCGGGTCGACGTCGCCGAGGTCGACGGCGTCGGCGGCCGGGGTCAGCGCCACGGTGAGGTAGCCGGCGTCGTGCAGCCGCGCGAGCCCCCCGGGCCAGTCGGGCAGGACGGCGAAGGGCAGCGCGAGCACGTGCCCCATCGACACCCGCACCGACCGGCGGTACAGCGGGTCGGCGCAGCGGGGGTCGAGCAGCAGCCCGTCGACGCCCAGGGCGACCGCCGAGCGGGCGATCGAGCCGAGGTTCTCCGCGTCGTTGAGCGCCTCGAGCACCGCGAGCCGCCGGGGCGCGGCCGGGTCGGGCCCGGCCAGCAGCGCGTCCAGGTCGGCCGGCGGGCGCCGGTCGGCCGAGGCCAGCACCCCGCGGGTGAGCCGGAATCCGATGAGCTCCGACAGAGCCCACTTGTCCATCTCGTAGGCCGGCACCCCCGGCGGCAGGTCCAGCTCGGCCAGCCGCCCGGGGACGCCGAGCACCGCCCGCACCCGGTACGGCGAGGCCAGCAGCCGCTGCACCGCGGGCACGCCCTCCACGATCACCGGGCCGGTGCCGCGCTCCCGCCCGGCCGGCCGGTCGCCGGCGTGCAGGTCGCGGAAGTCGGCGACCCGCTCGTCGGCGACGTCGGGGATCGGCTCGGCCACGGGGGCATCCTCCCCGAGCGCCGCGGCGGTGCGCCCCGCAGGATCCAGTGGTGCGCAACGAGACCGTCGTCGTCGGAGCCGGCATCGCCGGCGTGGCCTGCGCCCGGGCGCTCGCGGACACGGGGAGGCCGGTGCGCGTGCTCGACCGCGGGCGCCGGCCCGGCGGCCGGATGGCGTCGCGGACGCTGGAGGGCCGGGCCACCGACCTCGGCGCCAGCTACCTGACCGCCTCCGACGGCTCGCCGTTCGCCGCCGTCGTCGACGGGTGGGTGGACCGCGGGCTCGCCCGCCCGTGGACGGACACGTTCGCCGTGGCCGGGCCCGACGGGATCCGCGAGACCCGCAGCGGCCCGGTCCGCTACGCCGCCCCCGGCGGCCTGCGCTCGCTCGTCGCCGACCTGGCCGGGGGCCTCGACGTCGCGCAGGAGCACGCCGTCGAGCGGGTGGGGCCGGGCCCGCGGGTCGACGGCGAGGAGGTGCCCGCCGTCGTGCTGGCCCTGCCCGACCCGCAGGCCCGCCGCCTGCTGCCCGCCGACCTCGCGGGCCGGCTCCTCGGGGACGAGGCGGAGCACGGCTGGCAGCCCACCCTCGCCGTCGCGCTCGGCTGGGACGCGCGCCGCTGGCCGGCCGACCTGCACGGCGCCTTCGTCAACGACGACCCGGTGGTCGAGTGGGTGGCCGATGACGGCGACCGGCGCGGCGACGGCGCCCCGGTGCTGGTCGCCCACACGACGCCGGGCACCGCCGCCGCGCACCTGGACGACCCCGCCCGCGCGGTGCCCGAGGTGACCACGGCGGTGTGCCGGGCGCTGGGCATCGACGCGCCACCGGCGTGGACGCACGTGCACCGCTGGACGTACGCGAAGCCGACCGCGCCGCGGGAGGAGCCCTACGGCCTGGCCGACGGGGTCGGGGCGTGCGGCGACGGCTGGCGGGCGCCGTCGAAGGTGGAGAGCGCCTGGACCTCCGGGCACCTGCTGGGCACCGCGCTGGGCCGGGCCTGATGCCCGGCGGCGTCGCTCCCCCGCCCGGCCCGCCGGACGAGGACGCCGAGGCCGAGCGCTCGGGCGGCTCGCGGGGGAAGGCCGCGGTGCGGGCGGTCCTGGTGCCCGCCCTGATCGCCGTCGTCGTGGGCACCGCGTTCGTCGCGGTGTTCCTCGCCGCCTTCTCCGACCCGCGCCCGCACGACCTGGCCGTCGGGGTGGCCGGCCCGCCGGAGCAGGTCCAGCAGGTGCGCGACGGGCTGGAGCGGGACCGGCCCGGCGCCCTGCGGGTGGTCCCGCTGGCCGGCGGCCCGGAGGCTGCGGAGGCGGTGCGCCGCAACGACGTCTACGGCGCGCTCGTGCTCGGCGGCCGGGCGCCGCAGCTGCTCGTCGCCGGCGCGCACGGGCAGGGCGTCACCCAGACCCTGACCCAGGCGTTCGGCCCGGTCGCGCAGCAGGCCGGCGCCCAGCTGGAGGTGCAGGACCTGGTCCCGCTCGCGGCCGGCGACACCCGCGGGCTGGCGATCTTCTACGCGTCGTTCGGCGTCGTCCTCGGCGGCTTCCTCTTCGGGATCCAGACCTACCAGGCCGCCCCGCAGCTCGGGCTGGCCAAGCGGATCGCCAGCGCGCTGCTGTTCGCCTCCGTCTCCGGGGTCGCGGTGGCGCTGCTCGCCGACGTCGCGTTCGGCTCGGTCCCGGCCGGGTTCCTCGCGGTGGGCGGGCTCGTGGCCCTGCTCGCGCTGTCGATCGCCTCGACGGCGGCGCTGGTGCTGCGGCTGATCGGTTCCGCGGGCACGTTCGTCACCTCGGTCGGGCTGCTCATCCTCGGCAACGCGACCAGCACCGGGAACCTCCCGGCGGAGTACCTGCCCGGCTGGCTGCAGCCGCTCGCGGGGATCCTGCCGCCCGGCGTGGCCGTGCGCGCCCTGCGCGGCGTCACCTACTTCGAGGGCGACGGGGTGGCACGGGCGTACGCGGTGCTGGGCCTGTGGTGCGTGGTCCCGGCGCTGCTCATCGTGCTGGTCGACGCGGTGGCGAGGCGGCGGCGCGCCCGGACCGCTTGACCACGGCGACGGAACTCACCTAGCGTTGAGTTCATCAGGCGTTGAGTTCTCGCCCTCGGGAGGCTCCCATGACCGACGCCGTCACCGTCACCGACCTCGTCGTCGACCGCGGGCACCGCCGCGTGCTGCCCGGGCTGTCCTGCGCGGTCCCCGCCGGCCGGGTCACCGGCCTGCTCGGCCCCAGCGGCAGCGGGAAGACGACGCTGCTGCGGGCGCTCGTGGGCGTGCAGCGGATCCGCTCGGGCACGGTCACCGTGCTCGGCGAGCCCGCCGGCTCCCCCGGCCTGCGCTCGCGGGTCGGCTACGTCACCCAGGCACCGAGCGTCTACCCCGACCTCACCGTCCGGGAGAACGCCCGCCACTTCGCCGCCCTGTACGGCCGGGGCGCCGCGGCGGCCGACGACGCGCTCGCCGCCGTCGGGATGGCCGGCGCCGCCGGGCAGCTGGTGGCCGACCTCTCCGGCGGGCAGCGCGGCCGGGCGTCGCTGGCCTGCGCGCTGGTCGGCGAGCCCGAGCTGCTGGTGCTCGACGAGCCCACCGTCGGCCTGGACCCGGTGCTGCGGGTCGAGCTGTGGGACCGGTTCCACGCCCTGGCCGCGGCCGGCACCACGCTGCTGGTCTCCAGCCACGTCATGGACGAGGCCGGCCGCTGCGACCGGCTGCTGCTGCTCCGCGAGGGCGCGCTGCTGGCCGACGTGACACCCGGGGAGCTGCGCGAGGACGCCGGCACGGCCGACCTCGAGGAGGCCTTCCTGACCCTGGTGCGGCGCGGGGAGCAGGTGGCGGCGTGAGCACCGCGACCGCCGTCCTGAGCCCCCGGCTCACCGCCGCCACCACGGGGCGGGTGCTGCGGCAGCTGCGCCACGACCACCGCACGATCGCGATGATGGTGCTGCTGCCGAGCCTGCTGCTCGGCCTGCTGTACCTGCTCTGGCGGGACGTGCCCGCGCTGCCGGGGCAGCCGACGGTGTTCGACCGGGTCGGGCTGACGATGCTCGGCGTCTTCCCGTTCGTCGTGATGTTCCTGGTGACCAGCATCGCCATGCTGCGCGAGCGCACGTCGGGCACGCTCGAGCGGCTGCTGACCACCCCGCTGTCGCGGCTGGACCTGCTGCTCGGCTACGGCACGGCGTTCGGGCTGGCGGCCGCGGTCCAGGCCGCCGTCACGGTCACCGTGGCGACGACGCTCTACGACCTCGACGTCGCCGGGTCGCTGTGGCTGGTGGTCCTCATCGCCGTCGCCGACGCCCTGCTCGGGGTGGCGCTCGGCCTGCTGGCCAGCGCCTTCGCCCGCAGCGAGTTCCAGGCCGTGCAGTTCATGCCGGTCGTCGTCCTGCCGCAGTTCTTCCTCTGCGGGCTGCTGGTGCCCCGCGAGCAGATGGCCGGCTGGCTGCAGGCCGTCAGCGACGTGCTGCCGCTGACCTACGCGGTGGAGGCGCTGCAGGAGGTCGGGCGGTCGTCCACCGGGACCGGCACGATGTGGACCGACGTCGGCGTGGTGGCCGGCGCGGCGGTCCTCGCCCTCGCCCTGGCGGCGGCGACCCTGCGGAGGAGGAGCAGCTGAGCCCAGCGCGGCGCCCGACCGGACGGCGGCCGGGCAACCCCGGCACGCGGGCGGCGGTCCTCGACGCCGCCCGCGCGGCCTTCGCCGAGCGCGGCTTCGACGCGACGTCGATCCGCGCGGTGGCCACCGCGGCCGGCGTCGACCCCGCGCTCGTGCACCACTACTTCGGCACCAAGGACAAGCTCTTCCTCGCCGCGATCGAGGCGCCGGTCGACCCCGGGACCCTCCTCCCCGAGGTGCTCGAGGCCGGCCCCGAGCGGCTCGGCGAGAGCGTCGTCCGCCTGCTGCTGCGGGTCTGGGACGGCCCCGCCCGCCCCGCCGGGCTGGCGCTGGTCCGCTCCGCGGTCGGCAACGAGTGGACCGCCCGGCTGCTGCGCGAGTTCCTCGTCTCGCAGGTGCTGCGCCGGGTGGTCGGCACGCTCGACCTGCCGCCGGCCGAGGCGGAGGCCCGCGGCGCGCTCACCGCGTCGCAGCTGATCGGCGTGGTGATGGCCCGCTACGTGCTGCGCGTGGAGCCGCTGGCCTCGGCGCCGGCCGAGGAGCTGGTGGCCGCGGTCGGGCCGACCGTGCAGCGCTACCTCACCGGCGACGTCGCGCTGCCGGGCCGCCGGGACTAGCGGGCGACGCGGGCGAGCTGGCGGGCCTGGGCGACCAGCCGGCCGGCCGAGTCCCAGATCCGGCACTCCTCGTCCGACCAGCCGCCGGTCACCTCGGTGGAGCGCGACTCGACCAGGCACCAGCCCGGCGCCGGCAGCGCGCGGACCAGCACCTGCAGCTGCACCGTGGGGGCCCAGCCCGGCCGGCCGACGGCGAACGCGGTGGGCGGCAGCGCGTCGGCGAACAGCAGGAGGGCCAGCGGGTCGGGGTCGCGGCCGTCGGCCAGCCGGATCCAGGCGCGCAGCAGGCGGGTGTCGGAGGGCCGGCCCACCGTCCAGCCCGCCGTCGCCGGGTCCAGCCGGGTGTCGATCTGCCGGGCCAGCCCCACCGCCGGGCCGCCCTCGGCGGTGCGGGTGGCCACGCACCCGTCGGGGCCGGGCACCTCGGGCACCGGGTTGACCGAGTAGTCGCTGCCGTCGCGGCCGAGGGTCGCCGTCGTCACCTGGACGGCGAGCGAGGGGCCGCCCGCGGGGCTGAGCAGCACCGAGGCGTGGGCGAGCGTGCGCCCGGCGGGCCCCGCGGTGACGGTCAGGTCGGCCGGGCCGCCCGGGGTCGCGCGCAGGTAGCTCGCCGACAGCGCCACCGGGTGCGGGTGGGGGCTGTCGAGCAGCGCCGCGCGGGCCACCACGCCGAGCAGGTAGCCGCCGTTGAGGACGCCGGCGCCGACGTCCCAGGCCGGGTCGAGCTCCGCGCGGATCCCGCCGCCCTCGGTGCGGGTGACGGCGGTGGCGCGGTCGAAGACGGACCCGTTCTGCGGCACGGCCGCCAGGGTGCCAGGGTGCTCGGACGTGGAGTACACGCACCTCGGACGCAGCGGCCTGTCGGTCTCCCGGCTCTGCCTGGGCACGATGAACTTCGGGTGGAAGACGGAGGAGGGCGACTCGCACGCGGTCATGGACCGGGCGCACGAGGCCGGGATCAACTTCTTCGACACCGCCAACGTCTACGGCTTCGAGGCCGGCAAGGGCCGCACCGAGGAGGTGATCGGCACCTGGTTCGCCCAGGGCGCCGGCCGCCGGGAGCGCACCGTGCTGGCCACCAAGGTCTACGGCGGGATGTCCGACTGGCCCAACGACACGTTCCTGTCGGCCCGCAACGTCGTGCGGGCCTGCGACGCGTCGCTGCGCCGCCTGCAGACCGACTGGATCGACCTGTACCAGTTCCACCACGTGGACCTCGCGACGCCGTGGGAGGAGATCTGGCAGGCCTGCGAGACGCTGGTGGCGCAGGGCAAGGTGCTCTACGTCGGCTCGTCGAACCACGCGGCCTGGCAGCTCGCCGCGGCCAACGAGGCCGCCGCCCGCCGGCACTTCCTCGGCCTGGTCAGCGAGCAGTCGCACTACAACCTGCTCACCCGGCACGTGGAGCTCGAGGTGCTGCCGGCCGCGCGGCACTACGGCATCGGCGTGATCCCGTGGAGCCCGCTGGCGCAGGGCCTGCTGGCCGGCGTGCTCGGCGAGCAGGAGGGCGCCCGGCGGCAGATGGAGCGCAACCGGGAGCGGATCGAGGCGCACCGCCCCGCGCTGCAGGCCTTCGAGGACGCCTGCCGCGAGTGGGGGCTCGCGCCGGCCGACGTCGCGCTGGCCTGGCTGCTGCACCAGGACGGCGTCACCGCGCCGATCGTCGGGCCGCGCACGATGGCCCAGCTCGAGGGGTCGCTGGCCGCACTCGACGTGACGCTGGAGCAGGCGCAGCTCGACCGGCTCGACGAGGTCTTCCCGGGCTTCAGGGCCGCCCCGATGGAGTACGCCTGGTAGCGAAGGCGGCCAGCGGCTCGTGCCGGCCGGCGGCGCTGCGCACCAGCGCCACCTCCGCCAGCGGCCAGTCCGGCCCGCGGTAGCCGGCCAGCCGGCCGGGCAGGTCGGCGTCCGCGGGGCGGCGCGGGTCCCAGCGGCCCAGCGTGAGGTGCGGCCGGAACGGCCGGTCCTCCACCGGCAGGCCGAGCCCCCGGGCGGCGCCGGCCAGCCGCCCGGCCAGCTCGGCGAGCACGCCGACGTCGCCGTCCACCCCGGCCCAGAACACCTGCGGCCGGCGCCGCGGGCCGAAGCGCCCGGCGCCGGCCAGCCGCAGCGTGGCCGGCGGGGTCGGGGCGACGGCGGCCCCGACGGCGGCGGTCAGGCCGGGCAGCAGCTCCGGCGGCACCGCGCCGAGGAACAGCAGCGTGAGGTGCCAGCGGGCCGGGTCGCCCCAGCGCGGCGCGCCGGGGACCTCGCGCAGCGGCTCCAGCGCCGCGGCGAGCGAGGCGCGGGCGCCCGCGGGCGGGGCGGCGGCGACGAACAGCCGCAGCGGCGCCGGCCCGCTCAGCGCACCACCAGGCCGGCCGCGGCCAGCGCCGTCTCCACCCGCAGCCGCTCCACGTCGCGCGGGAAGCCGGGCGGCAGGCGCCGCAGCGTCGTCGGCACGGCGAACTGGGCGGCCGCCTCGACCAGCACGTCGTCGTAGGCCGCCTGGAAGCCGCGGCGGCGCACCTGCGGCGACCCGGCCGGCACCCCGTCGAGCTGGCGGGCCAGCCGGCGCAGGTCGGCGGCGACCGCCTGCACGGGCCGGTGCACCGGGGCCGGGGGCGCGGTGCCCGCGGCGACCTCCCGCGCGCGGCGGCGGGCGCGCAGGTCCTGGGTGAACTGGCCGGAGAACAGGCGGAAGAGGAAGCCGAGCGCGGCGAAGGCGCCGACGAGCATCGCGGTGATGCCGGCGAGCTGGAGCAGGGCGGGGACCATCGGGCTCATGCGGCGCGCTCCCGTGGCGACCGGGGGACGGCGGTGGCCGCGACGGTACGTCGGCGGAGTGTCGTGCGCCACGTCGCCGGTCAGGACGCCGGTCAGCGCCCCGGTCAGGGCGCCGGCGCGGCCGGCGCGGACGACCGGCGGGCCCGCAGCAGCGACAGCCCGGCCGCCACCCCGGCGACGACGACGACCGCCCCGCCGAGCGACATCCCCCACCGCGCGCCCAGGTGCTCGCTCACCCAGCCGACCAGCGGCGCCCCGAGCGGCGTGCCGCCCATGAAGCAGGTGAAGTAGAGCGCCATCACCCGCCCGCGCATCTGCGGGTCGGCGCCGAGCTGGACGAAGCTGTTGTTGGCCACGCTGAACACCAGGGCGGCGGCACCCGTGGGCACCAGCAGGACGGCGAACGGCCAGAACCCGGAGACCAGCCCGCACACCACGGTGAGCAGCCCGAAGACGACCGCGGACACCACGAGGAACCGCCGCCGCGGGCGGGCGCTGCGCCGGGTGGAGACGAACGCGCCGGACAGCGAGCCGACCGCGAACAGCGTGGAGAGCAGGCCGAAGCCCTCCGCGCCCAGGCCCAGCACCTCGCGGGCCATCAGCGCGATGGTCACCTGGAAGTTGAAGCCGAAGGTGCCGATGACGAAGGCCAGCACCATGGCCAGCCGCAGGTCGGCGCGGTTCCAGGCGTAGGCCAGCCCCTCCCGTAGCTGCCCACGTCCGCGGGCCACCGGCGCGCTGCGGTGCAGCTCGTCGGGCCGCATCGCCGACAGCGCGCCGATGGTGAACACGAAGCTGGCGGCGTTGACGAAGAACGCCGGCGCGGTGTCGCCGCCGGCGGCGCCGATGAGCAGGCCGGCCAGCGACGGGCCGACCAGCCGGGCGCCGTTGAAGATCGTCGAGTTGAGCCCGACGGCGTTGGCGAGCAGGCCGGGGCCGACCATCTCCGAGACGAACGCCTGCCGGACCGGCGCGTCGACCGCGGCCACCGAGCCGAGGCCCGCGGCGAGGACGAACACGTGCCACAGCGCGATCGCGTCGGTGACCACCAGCGTGGCCAGGCACAGCGCGAGCAGGCCCATGAGCGCCTGGGTGACGACGAGGACGCGGCGCTTGTCGTGGCGGTCGGCCAGGATCCCGCCGAGCAGGCCGAGGACCAGCGTCGGCCCGAACTGCAGCGCGGTCACCAGCCCGAGGGCGACTCCGCTGTCGCCGGAGAGCTGCAGGACCAGCCAGTCCTGGCCGATGCGCTGCATCCACGTCCCGGTCAGGCTGACCAGGTTCGCCGACGCGTAGAGCCGGAAGTTGTGCACCCGCAGGGAGCGGAAGGACCCGTGGCCCGGATCCGCGGCCTCCGCGGTGGCGGTCTCAGCAGCCGTGGACGTCACCCACCGGCGAGCTCCTCCATGATCTCGGCGGCCTCGCGCAGGACGGCCCGCTTCTCCGGGGTCAGGCTCTGCAGCCGGCCCGACAGCCACGCCTCGCGTGCCCGGGCCTCCTCGGTGAGCAGCGTCTCGGCGGCGTCGGTGAGGCCGATGACCACCTGCCGGCCGTCGGTCGGGTGCGGGGTCCGGGTGACCAGGCCCCGCGCCTCGAGCGCGACGACGACGCGGGTCATCGACGGCGGCTGCACCCGCTCGTGCGCGGCCAGCTCCCCCGGGCTCATGGGGCCGTGCCGCTTGAGCGTCGACAGCGCGGCCAGGTGGGTGAGCGTGACGGAGGTGTCGACCCGCTGGTTGCGCAGCCGCCGGGAGAACCGCATGACGGCCAGGCGCAGGTCGTGGGCGAGCGCCGCGGTGTCCAGCGTCGACCTCGTCACGGGGTCAGCCTACCCGGGTCGTTAGCAGTGCTCAGAACAGTTGCTGGAGCGGCTCCAGCGCGAAGTAGACGAGGAACAGCACCGCGATGACCCACATCAGCGGGTGGACCTCGCGCCGCCGGCCGACCGCCGTCCGCAGCAGCACGTAGCTGATGACGCCGGCGCCGATGCCGTTGGTGATCGAGTAGGTGAACGGCATGAGGGCGATGGTGAGGAAGGCCGGGATGACCAGGCTCATGTCGTCCCACTCGAGGGTGCGGATCTGGCTGATCATCAGCGCGCCCACGATCACCAGCGCGGGGGCGGCGGCCTCCGACGGCACCACCTGCACCAGCGGCGTGAAGAACATCGCCACGAGGAACAGCACGCCGGTGACGACGCTGGCCAGCCCCGTGCGGGCGCCGTCGGCGACGCCGGAGGCGCTCTCGATGTAGGTCGTGTTCGACGAGACGCTCGCCGCGCCGCCGGCCGCGGCGGCGATCGAGTCGACCAGCAGCACCGGCTGGGAGCCCGGCAGGTTGCGCTTCTCGTCGAGCAGGCGGCCCTCGGCGCCGACCGCGGTGACCGTGCCGACGGTGTCGAAGAAGTCGGCGATCATGATCGAGAAGACGATGAGCAGCGCGGCGACGACGCCGATCCGCTCGAACCCGCCGAACAGCGAGAACTGGCCGACGATCGACAGGTCGGGGGCGCCGACGACGTCGTCGGGCAGCGCGGGCACCTGCAGCGCCCAGCCGCGCGCGTTCTCGGTGCCGTCCTCGGCGAAGCGGGGGCCGACGTCGGCCACCGCCTCGACGACGATCGCCAGCACGGTCGAGACGACGATGCCGATGAGCAGCGCGCCCTTCACCCGGCGCACGACGAGCACCGCGGTGAGCAGCAGGCCGACGACGAACACCAGCAGCGGCCACCCGGCGAGCTGCCCGCCCACGCCGAAGCTGATCAGCGGCGAGCCGGGCCGGATCACGCCGGCGTCGGCCAGGCCGATGATGGTGAGGAAGAAGCCGATGCCGACGGCGATCGCGGTCTTGAGCTGCGGCGGGATCGCCTCGAACACCGCCCGGCGGAACCCGGTGAGCACCAGCACGGTGATGAGCAGGCCCTCGAGCACGACCAGGCCCATGATCTCCGGCCAGGACAGCTGCGTGGCCGCGAAGACGGCGACGATCGCGTTGATGCCGAGCCCGGTGGCCAGCGCGAACGGGTAGCGGCCCACGACGCCCATGACGACGGTGAGCGCGCCGGCGACCAGCGCGGTCACCGCGGCGACCGCGCCGAAGGGCAGCGTGGCCCCGGTGACGTCGGCGCCGGACAAGATGATCGGGTTGAGCACCACGATGTAGGCCATCGTGAAGAAGGTGGTCAGCCCGCCGCGCACCTCGCGGCCGAGCGTGCTGCGCCGGGCGCTGATGCCGAAGTAGCGGTCCAGCCCGTTGCGCGGCCGCAGCTGCGGGCCGTCGCTGCGGCGCGGGGCCGGCGTGCCGGCGGCGACGTCGGCGGGGGTGTCCCCGGTCGCCGTCCGCGCGGCGGGCCGGGCGGCGGAGGCACCGCGGGAGGGTCGGGACTTCTCGGGCATGCGGGCTCCTGCGTGCTGCTGCGACCGGGCGACGAGCGGCAAGAGCGTGCCACACGCCGCGCCGGCCTCTCCGCAGGATCGCGAGCGAGCGGGCCTAGGGTCGCAGGCGTGCCCGGCCCCCTGAAGCAGGCTCCGCCCCCGCTGCGCGTCGACACCGCCCGCGTCGTCCTGGCCGGGATCGGCGTGTGGGTGGTGGCGCTCGTCGTCGTGCTGCTGCTCGGCGACCGGCTCGACCGGACCTGGACCTGGACGTGCGTGGCCGGGATCGGGCTGCCCTTCCTGGGGCTCGCGATCATGCGCTGGCAGGGCCAGCTCGGCCGCCGCGGGCCCGACGCCGACCCCGACCGCTAGCCGCCGGCGGCCCGCCGCTACGCCTGCAGCAGGCGCACCGTCGCCAGGGCCAGCACGCGGGTGACCGCGGTCAGCTCGGTCAGGTCGACGTGCTCGTCGTAGGAGTGCGCGTGCACGACGTCGCCGGGGCCGTAGTGCAGCGTCGGGACACCCTCGGCGGCGTAGAGCCGCAGGTCGCTGCCGTAGGGCACGCCCCGTTCCCGCGGCGCGGTGCCGGTCAGGTCGGCCTGGGCCGAGGCCACCACGTCCCGCAGCGGGGCGCCGGCCGGCGTGCGCCCCGGGGCGAACTGCCCGCCGGGCCACGTCACCTCCACCGGGTGTGCCCGCAGGAACGGGTGCCCGGCGCAGGCGGCGGCCAGGCGCTCCTCGACGGCGGCGCGCGCGTCGGCCGGGTCCTCGTCCAGGCGCACGCCCAGGCGGCCGGTGGCGGTGAGGGAGTCGGGCACGGTGCTGGCCCAGTCGCCGGCCACGACGGTCCCGACGGAGAGCGTGTGCGCGACGGGGTACTCCGCCATCAGCGGGTCGACGACGGCGTTGCGCTCGGCCTCGAGCTCGCGCAGCACGGCGTCGAGGTACCCGAAGTGCTCCACCGCGCTGTGCCCGGCCCAGCGGGTGCTGCCGTGCGCCGGCTCGCCCGGGACGACGAGCCGGAAGGTGAGCGCGCCGCCGGCCGCGGTGGTGAGGGTGCCGCTGGTGGGCTCGGTGATGACACAGGCGTCCCCGCGGTGCCCGCGGGCCAGCGTCGCGAAGGCACCCAGGCCGCCGTCCTCCTCGCCGCCGACCAGGTGCAGCGCGAGCCGGCCGGGCAGCCGCACGCCGCTGGCCAGCACCGCCTCGGCGACCGCCAGGTTCGCGGCCACCCCGGCCTTCATGTCGCAGGCGCCGCGGCCGTACAGACGCGGACCGGCCGGCCGGGGGGTCCACGGGTCCCCGCCCCAGCGCCGGGGGTCGCCGGGCGGGACGACGTCCACGTGTCCCTGGAGCACCACGGTCGGCCCGTCGCCGGTCCCGGTCGAGGCCACCAGCCCCCACGCCTCGCGCCGCGGCACCTCCGTGCCCGGGAAGCCGGGCCGGGCGGCGAGCGCGTCGACGTCGAGCCGCCAGTGGTCGACGTCCATCCCGGCGCGCGCGGTGCGCTCCGCCAGGCCGGCGAGCAGGTCGGACTCGGCGTCGCTGCCGGTCACGCTGGGCACGCGCACGAGGTCGGCCAGGGTCCGGTGCAGCGCGGCGACGTCGAGGGCGTCGAGGACGGCCTCCTCGACCCGGCTGGTCCCGCCCCGCGGCGCCCCGGTCTCGGGCGCCCACCCCGTCAGCGTCACGTCTCCTCCTCCGCCGGCCGCCACCGTGGCGAGTGGAGGGAACGCTAGGGAGCCCGGGCGTCCGGCGGGAGTCCCATCGACTGCGTCCGACCTACGATCCGTTGCGTCTACAGGGCACCCGACGCAACGGAGGACCGCGGTGGACGAGCTGGACAGGGCGATCGTGCAGCGGCTCGTGCGCGACGCCCGCAGCACCTACGGCCGGATCGGGGCGGAGGTGTCGCTGAGCGCCCCGGCGGTGAAGCGGCGCGTCGACCGCCTGCTCCGCAGCGGGGCGATCCGCGGGTTCACCGCCGTGCTCGACCCCGCCGTGCTCGAGTGGTCCGTGGAGGCCTACGTGTGGGTCTACTGCGAGGGGGCGCCCGACCCGGAGGAGGTGCGCCGCCAGCTCGAGGACGTGCCCGAGGTCGTGCAGGCGACGACGATCTCCGGCACCGCCGACGCCGTGCTGCGGCTCCAGGCGCGCGACACCGCCGAGCTCGAGCGCGCCGTGCGCCGGCTGCGGGCGCTGCCCACCGTCGCGCGGACGGAGAGCGCGGTGGTGCTCTCCCGGCTCATCGACCGGCCGCGGAGCTGAGCCCGCGGAGCTGAGGCCGCGCGGCCGCGGTGGTCAGTCGGTGAGGACGTCGAAGTCCGCGGTGTCGTAGCGGGCCGACGTCACGACCTCCGCCGGCTCGCCCGCGGCCAGGGTGGCCTGGCTGTGCGCGCCGCAGCCGTACTCGACGGCGACGACGCGGCCGTCGGCCGGGGAGTACTCGTTGCCGCAGGCGCCGAACAGGCCGCGCAGCGACCCGGCCAGCGGCAGGAAGAAGCCACAGGTGCCGCACGGCCCGGGGGCCTGTCGGGCCATCGGGGCGCGCGGGCCGAAGTCGCCGGCCAGCCAGCGGGCGGCGGCGCCGCCGCGGCCCTCGGGCGACAGCACCCGCTCGCGGCCCAGGCCCACCTCGGTGGCCACGGCCTGCGCCTCGGGGTCGGCGGCCGCGTCGTCGTCGGCGGTGTAGGAGGGGACGAGCCGCGGGTCGTCCTCGGTGGCCGGGAGCACGTCGCCGACCGACAGGTCGCCGGGGCGCAGCCGCTCGTGCCAGGGCACCCAGGCCGGCGCCAGCAGCGCGGCGTCGCCGGGCAGCAGCACGACCTCGTCGACGGTGACCTCGCCCGCGCCGGGGACGGCGGCCAGGGTGACGGCCCAGTGCCAGCCGGCGTAGCCGGGCAGCCGGCTGGCGAAGGAGTGGGTGACCACCGCGCCGAGCGCGGCCTCGTCCACGCCCCCGGCCGCGGGGCCGAGCGGCTCGGCGGCCGCGCCGAGGTGCTCGCCGACCAGCGCGGGGTCGCCGGCCGTCTCCTCGGCCGCGGCGCGGGCGGTGTCGACGGCGGCGGTCAGCACGTCACTGCCCGCGGGGGCGGGGTCGGGGTCCGGGCGCACCCGTCCATCGTCCCAGACGCGCCGGGAGGCACCCGCGCGCCGGGCCGGGACCGTGATCACGGTCGCCCCGGACGCCCAGGTCGGTACGGCACCATGGGGGCGTGCCGTCCTCGCGTCCGCCCGGGTCCCGCCGGGGTCCGCTGCGCCGCGCCCGGACCGGGCCGCCCCCGCCCGACCGGATGGACACCGCCCCGCTCGACCTCCCCCCGCCGGGGTACGGGCCGCCGCCGGGGTACGGCCCGCCGCCGTACGACCCGGGCTACGGCCCGCCGCCGCAGGCCCTGCCCCCGCCACCGCCGACGGTCCCGCAGCCGGAGCCGGCGCCCGCGCCGCAGTCCGCGGCGGAGCCGCGGGTCACCGTCACCCGCGTCGCCGTCGCCCGCAGCCGGGAACTGACCCGCGCCGGTGTCGCCCGGGTCCGGCGGGCCAGCCGGGCCGACGGCGCCGGGGAGAGCGGGCTGACCCAGCTGCTGTGGGTCAACGCGATGCACATGGCCGGCGACGCGATGATCGCCGTCTCGCTGGCCGGCACCCTGTTCTTCGCCGCCGCGGCCGACGCCCAGCGCGGCAACGTGGCCCTCTACCTGCTGGTGACGATGGCGCCGTTCGCCGTCGTCGCGCCGGTGATCGGCCCGCTGCTGGACCGGCTGCAGCGCGGCCGCCGCTGGGCGCTCGGCGCGGCCTCCTTCGGGCGGGCGCTGCTGGCGCTGGTCATGGCCGCCCACCAGGACGACTGGTGGCTCTACCCCGCGGCCCTCGGCGTGCTCGTGCTGTCCAAGGCGCACAACGTGCTGCGCGCCGCCGTCGTCCCGCGGGTGCTGCCCGGCGCGATGTCGCTGACGTCGGCCAACGCCCGGCTGTCGGTGTTCGGCCTGGTCACCGCGGGCGTCTTCGGCGGGATCGGCGCGGGGCTGGCCTGGGCGTTCGGCTTCCCGCCCCTGCTGTGGGTCACCGCGGTCGTCTTCGCCGTCACCGGCGTCCTGGCCGTCCGGCTGCCCCGGCACGTCGACGTCCCCACCGGCGAGCAGCCCGCCGACGTGCTGAGCACCGGCGAGGTCCCGGTGGCCGGCCGCCGGCGCCGCCCGGTCAACCCGCACGTGGTGCTCGCGCTGCGGGCCAACGCCGCGCTGCGCGGTCTCGGCGGCTTCCTCACGATCTTCTCGGCGTTCCTGGTGCAGGCCACCGTCGAGGGCGGCTGGGAGTCCACGCTGGCGCTCGGCGCGATCGCCGGCGCCGCGGGGGCCGGCAGCGTCCTGGGCACCGGCGTCGGGTCGCGGCTGCACTCCGCCGACCCCGACCGGGTGGTGGTCTGGTCGGCCGGCGTGGCCGCCGCCGTCACCGTGCTCGCGGCGGTCTTCTTCGGCCTCGCGACGGCGGCCGCGGTCGCGGGCGTCTCGGCGGTCGCCAACGCGCTGGGCAAGGTCGCGCTCGACGCGATCATCCAGCGCGAGGTCCCGGAGAGCCTGCGGGCCTCGGCGTTCGCCCGCTCGGAGACGGTGCTGCAGCTGGCCTGGGTGGTCGGCGGCGCCATCGGCATCGCGCTCCCACCGATCGGCTGGCTCGGGTTCACCGTGGCCGCCGCGCTGCTCGTCCTCGCCGTCGGCCTGGTGCTGTGGACCCCGCGGCGGCGCAGCTGGCGGCCCGTCGACCCCGAGGCACCCACCGTGCCCGGCGCCGGACCGCAGGCCTGGCCCGCGCCCGACGCCCCGACCGTGCCGGAGGCACCCCGCCCGTGAGCTCCTCCCCCCGCGCCGCCGCCCTCGTCCTGGCCGGCGCGCTCCCCGTCGTGCTGGCCGGCTGCGGCGGCCCGTCGGCGTCGGACACCCCGCCCGACGTCACCGTGACCGCCGGGCCGCAGGAGGTCACCGCGCGCCCCACGCAGTACTGCGCCGAGGGCGAGGGCCAGCGCTACAGCGGGGTTACCCCGCCGATCATCGAGGTCTCCCCCGGCACCCCGATCGCGCTGACCGTGCCCGACGACGTGGCCGCCAACGGCTGGAGCGTGCAGGTCTTCGACGAGCGGCTCGAGGAGCGGATCGGCGAGGTCGACGTCGAGGCCGGCACGACCACCTACGAGGGGATCACCAGCTCCGACGTCGTCCCGGCGGCGTTCTACCTCGTCGTCGTCGAGGACCGGCACGGCGAGTGCCTGCTGACCGGCTCGTGGCCGGTCGGCTTCCTGCGCGCCGGCGGCGAGGTGGTCGAGCCGACGCCGACGGCGCCGTCGGCCACCCCCGCCGGCTGACCCGCGGGCCTCAGGCCTCCAGGTCGCCGGCGACGGCGCGCAGCACCGCCGCGACCTTGCGCGACTCGGCGCGGTCGGGGTGCCGGCCGCGGCGCAGCGAGGTGGAGACGTCGTCGAGCAGCCGGATGAGGTCCTCGATGATCGGGACCAGCTCGTCGGGCTTCTTCCGCTTCGCCTCGGCCACCTTGGCCGCCACCGACGGCAGCGGGTCGAGGACGCGGACCTGCAGCGCCTGGTCACCCCGCCGGCCGGCGACGATGCCGAACTCCACCCGCTGGCCGGGCTTGAGCTCGGCCGTGCCGGAGGGCAGCGCGTCCTTGTGCACGAAGACGTCGGGCCCGTCCTCGCGCGAGAGGAAGCCGAACCCCTTCTCGGGGTTGAACCACTTGACTCTGCCGGTGGGCACGGTGAGATCCCTCGGTCGCTCGCTGGGGTGGTCCGGCACGGGTGCCGGCGTCGGCGGCAGGACTGCCGCGCGTCCCCAGGTTAGCCGTCCGCCCGGACGCCCCCGCCGTCCGCGAACTCCGCCGGGTCGACGACGCCGAGGCGGCCGAGCAGGTCGAGGAAGACCGAGGCGAAGTCGTTGTCGGCGACCTCCCGGCGCACCGTGGCCCAGTCGACCTGCTCGCGCAGTGCCCGTGCCACGGGCAGCAGGCGGGCGAGGTCGCAGTAGTGCTCGTCGAGGGCCATCAGCTTGGTGGTGAGGATGTCGGTGGCCGCGAGCACGGGCATGTGCACCGACAGCACGGACCGCTCCTCGGAGCGCTCGATGAGGTCGGCCTCGACGGGGTGGCCGCAGGTGCGCCACAGGACGTCGACGAACGAGTTGCCCTGCACGACCTTGGTCAGCCAGTCCTCGGCCGGGTCCTCGACCTCCAGGCCGGCGTCGCGCAGGACCTTGACCGCCCGCTCGGCCTCGTCGGCGGTCACCAGGAAGTCCGCGTCGTGGTCGGGCTCGGGTGCGCCGCGGACCCACGCCGCGTAGCCGCCGCACAGGGCGAACGGCACGCCGCCCTCCTTGAGGGCCACGGCGGTGCGCTTGAGGAGGTCCCGGATCTCGTCGCGGTCGGAGGGCTGCACGGGGGTGCTGCTACCCGGCGCCGAACTGCTCACGCACGGGTGAACCGGCACCGCCCGGGGCACGGGGAGCGGGTGCGCATCGCGACCTTCAACATCCTGCACGGGCGCTCACCGGAGGACGACCGGGTCGACGTCGACCGGCTCGCCACGGCGGTGAAGGCGCTGGACGCCGACGTCCTGGGCCTGCAGGAGGTCGACCGCGACCAGCCGCGGTCGATGAACGCCGACCTGACCGCCGTGGCCGCCGAGGCGATGGGCGCCGTCGACTCCCAGTTCGTCGCCGCGCTGTCGGGCACCCCCGGCGGGACGTGGATGGCGGCGACCGGCGACGAGCAGCCCGGGGCGGCGAGCTACGGCATCGCGCTGCTCTCGCGGCACCCCGTCGTCTCGTGGCGGGTGGTCCGGCTGCCGGCGCTGCGGGGCCGCGTGCCGGTGTGGTTCCCCGGCGCCCGGGCGCCGAAGCTGGTCAGCGAGGAGCCGCGGGTCGCGGTGGCTGCGGTGGTGGACGGCCCGCACGGGCAGTTCACCGTGGCCTGCACGCACCTGTCGTTCGTGCCGTACTGGAACACGGTGCAGCTGCGCCGTCTCGTGCGGTCGATGCGGGGCACGCGCGAGCCGCTCGTCGTGCTCGGCGACCTCAACATGGAGCCGCCGAAGGCCCGGCGGGTCAGCGGGCTGCGGCCGCTGGCGTCGGGCCCGACGTTCCCGCTGGAGGAGCCGACCCGGCAGCTGGACCACGTGCTGGTGCGCGGCGGGCTGCGGGCGACCGGCCCGGCCGAGGCGGTGCGGCTGCCGCTGTCGGACCACCGCGCGCTCGTGGTGGACGTCGAACCCACCTGATCGGGCAAGCGGTTGGCGTCGTGACAATGTCCGGTGTCACGATGCGCGCATGGCTGCCGACGTCGGGACCCGCGCGTTCACCCTGGTCGCGTCGGCGGTGCGCGTGGTCGCGTCGCTGGTCGCCGTCGTCATCGTGGTGCACGCGGTCTTCACGTTCTTCGAGGCGAACCCGGCGAACTCGTTGGTGTCGGCCGCGGCGTCGGTGCGCCGCGACCTCGGCTGGTTCACCGTCGACCTGTTCCGGCCGTCGGACCCGAAGACCGGTGAGACGGTCAACGCCGCGCTCGCCGCGCTGGTCTGGGTCGTGGCCGGCAACCTCGTGTCGAAGCTGCTCACCCGGCTGGCGCCGTCGCCGTCCCGGTCCTGACGCGCCCGCGCCGCCGCCGGACCCGGCGACGGCGCGGGGAGGGGCTCAGGGGCGCCGGTTCTCCGGCAGCTGCACCCCGGCCCGGTTGGGCTTGTCGGTGGGGTGCGCGTATCGGATCCGCTCCGGCGGCAGGGGGAAGCTGTGGTCCTCGCCGAACGGGGACAGCGACCCGGCCATCTCACCGAGCAGCTCGGTGACCGGCGGGCCGGCGTTCTCCGACTGTCCCCAGGTCGGCTCGACCAGGTGGGCGTGCTTCTCCTTGCGCTTGGCCATGTCGCCTCCGTGCTCCGGGCGCACCCCGGGGGTGCGCGTCCCCGCCATTCTCCCGTGCGCGGGCTCCTACCCGCAGCAGGCCTCCCCCGACACGGTCAGCGCGGCCGCCGGGCCGTGCGGGCGCCGAAGAGCGTGGGCAGCCCCTCGGCGGTGAGCACCCACTGCCCGCCGCCCACGGGTGCCGCGCGCACCTCGCCGCCGTCGAGGGCCTGCACCTGCCGGGTGCGCCAGACCGAGGTGCTCACCAGCCGCAGCCGCACCGGCTCGTCGTCGGGGTCCCACTCGTCGTAGCCCTCCGGCTCGAAGGCGACGATCGCCGGGCCGGCGATCCGCAGCAGCCCGCGCTGCCACGGGACGGCCGACAGCGCCCGCCGCCAGCGGGTGGCCCGGGCCAGGGCGCCGAGGCCCGCGGCCACCGCGCAGGCGCCGCCGACGGTGAGCGCGACGACGACGAGCCCGGCCAGCGGGACCGGGCGGCCGCGGTCGTCGGCGAGGCTGACCGCGACCGCGCCGAGCAGCACGGCGAGCACGACGGCGATGGCGCCGCCGACGAGCCAGCGCAGCGCGCCGGCCCGGTAGCCCTCGAGGGCGGTCCGGGTGTGCGGGTCGTCGGCGGCCGGTTGCACGACGTCATCGTCGCAGGGCACGGGCGGTGTCCCGGGCGGTGGACGTAACGTGGTCCGGATGCCTGCCGACCGTCCCGCCACGCTGGCCGCGTGGCTGCGCACCCGCAGTGACGCCCAGCTCGCGGCGCTGCTGGCCGCCCGTCCCGACGTGGCGCGCCCCGCGCCGTCGGACGTCGTCGCGCTGGCCAGCCGGCTGGCGGTGCCGGTCTCCGTCGACCGCGCGCTCGACAACCTCGACGCCGCCACCCTCCAGGTGCTCGACGTCGTGCTGCTCGCGCCCACCGACGGGGTGGACGCCGCCGAGGTCGTGGGCGCCCTGCGCGGGCTGCCCGAGGACGTCGTCGCGGACGCGGTCGAGCGGCTGACCACGCGGGCGCTGCTGTGGGGCGACGACGTCCTGCACGCCCCCGACCAGGTGCGCCGCGCCGTCCGCTACCCCGCGGGGCTCGGGCGCCGCGCCGCCGAGCTGCGGGTGACGCTGCCGGCCGACCTGCCCGCCGCCGTCGCCGCGCTGGAGCCGGCCGAGCGGCAGGTGCTCGAGCGGCTGGCCGGCGACCGCCCCGTGGGTCACCTGCCCGAGGCCGGCGGCGGCACCGCGTCGCCGGCGCGGCGGCTGCTGCAGGCCGGGCTGCTGGCCCGCATCGACGCGCTCAACGTGGAGCTGCCGCGCGAGATCGGCCTGCTGCTGCGGGGCACCGAGCCGCTCGGCCCCTCGCGGGTGGAGCCGCGACCGGCGGTGGTCGAGCGCGACCGGGCCGTCGTCGACCGGCAGGCCGCGGGTGCGGCGCTGGAGGCGGTCGGGCGGATCGGCGAGCTGCTGGCGGTGCTCGAGGAGGAGCCGGCCGGGCTGCTGCGCAGCGGCGGGGTCGCCGTCCGCGACCGCAAGCGGCTCGCGAAGGCGCTGACGGTGTCGGAGGCCGACGCCGGGTGGCTGCTGGAGCTGGCCTTCTCGGCCGGGCTGCTCGACGTCGGCGGGCCGCACCGCGACGAGTGGCTGCCCACCCGCGGCTACGACCTCTGGCGGGAGCAGCCGCTGGCCGACCGGTGGGCGACGCTCGCCGCCGGGTGGCTGGCGAGCACCCGGCTGCCGTCGCTGGTGGGGCAGCGCGACGTCGCCGGGAAGGCGGTCAACGCCCTCTCCCCCGACCTCGTGCGGCACACCGCGCCGTCGATCCGCCGGTCGGCGCTGGAGGCGCTCGCCGGGTACCCGCCGGGCCGCGGCCTGGCCCCCGACGACCTGGTGGACCTGCTGCGGTGGCGCACGCCGCGGCGGGGCGACCGGCTGGCCCCGGTGCCGGACATGCTGGCCGAGGCCGCGCGCATCGGCGTCCTGGTGGGCGGGGTGCTGTCCTCGGGCGGGCGCGGGCTGCTGGTCGCCGGCGAGGAGGGCGCGGCCGACGGGATGCAGGGACTGCTGCCCGAGCCGGTCGACCACGTGCTCGCCCAGCCGGACCTGACGCTGGTGGCGCCCGGGCCGCTGGTGGCCGAGCTCGCCGACACGCTGTCGGTCGTCGCCGACGTCGAGTCCTCGGGCGGGGCCACGGTGTTCCGGGTGTCGGAGGCGTCGGTGCGGCGGGCGCTGGACGCGGGCTGGTCGGCCACCGACCTGCACGAGTTCTTCACCCGCGCCTCGCGCACGCCGGTGCCGCAGGCCCTGGACTACCTGGTCGACGACGTCGCCCGGCAGCACGGGCGGCTGCGGGTCGGCTCGATCGAGTGCTACGTGCGCTCCGACGACCACGGCCTGCTCTCCCAGGTCCTCGGCGACCGGCGCACGGCCGACGCCGAGCTGCGCCGCCTGGCGCCCGGAGTGCTGGTCAGCGGGCTGGGTGCCGACGAGGTGCTGACCGTGCTGCGTGCCGCCGGGTACGCCCCGGCCGGGGAGTCGCCGGGCGGCGCGGTGCTCACCCGGCCGCCGGCGCGGCCGCGGGCCGCGGGGCGCCGTCCCGGGCTGCCGGCGGCCGCCGCGGGCCGCCCGCTGACGGCGGCGGAGGCCGACGCCACCGTGCGCGAGATCCGCGCCGGCGACGCCGCCCTGGCCGCCCGGCCCGCGGCGCCGGTCCGGCAGGTCCCGGGCGTGACGACGGCGGGCACGCTGGAGGTGCTCTCCCGCGCGATCCGCGACGGCGTGCCGGTGTGGCTCGGCTACGTCGACGCACAGGGCAGCGGCAGCCAGCGCGTGGTGCAGCCGGTGTCACTGGCCGGTGGTTTCCTCCAGGGCTGGGACGAGCGCCGGCAGGAGAACCGCACCTTCGCGGTGCACCGGATCACCTCGGTGGCGCTGGTCGAGGAGGAAGCACCGGCCGCCGGCAACGGTTGACCTGACAGACGCCCACCCGCCGAGGAGAGGCCACCCATCCCGTGAACGACGGACCCCTCATCGTCCAGTCGGACAAGACGCTGCTGCTCGAGGTCGACCACCCGCAGGCCCGCGACTGCCGCGCGGCCATCGCGCCGTTCGCCGAGCTCGAGCGCTCGCCCGAGCACGTGCACACCTACCGGGTCACCCCGCTGGCGCTGTGGAACGCCCGCGCCGCGGGGCACGACGCCGAGCAGGTCGTCGACGCGCTGGTGCGCTACTCGCGCTACCCGGTGCCGCACGCGCTGCTGGTCGACGTCGCCGACACGATGGACCGCTTCGGCCGGCTGACGCTGCAGAACGACCCGGTGCACGGGCTGGTGCTCACCACCACCGACCGGGCGGTGCTCGAGGAGGTCGTCCGCTCCAAGCGGGTGGCCCCGATGATCGGCGCGCGGATCGACGCGGACACCGTCGTCGTCCACCCCTCCGAGCGCGGCCGGCTCAAGCAGGCGCTGCTCAAGGTCGGCTGGCCGGCGGAGGACCTCGCGGGCTACGTCGACGGCCAGGCGCACCCGATCGAGCTGGCGCAGGACGGCTGGCACCTGCGCGACTACCAGCAGGAAGCCGTCGAGGGCTTCTGGGCGGGTGGCTCGGGCGTCGTCGTGCTCCCGTGTGGCGCGGGCAAGACGCTGGTCGGCGCCGCGGCGATGGCCCAGGCCGGCGCGACCACGCTGATCCTGGTCACCAACACCGTCTCGGGGCGGCAGTGGAAGCGCGAGCTCATCGCGCGCACCTCGCTCACCGAGGACGAGATCGGCGAGTACTCGGGCGAGCGCAAGGAGATCCGCCCGGTCACCATCGCCACCTACCAGGTGATGACCACCCGCCGGAAGGGCGAGTACCGGCACCTGGACCTGTTCGACGCGCAGGACTGGGGCCTGATCGTCTACGACGAGGTGCACCTGCTGCCCGCGCCGATCTTCCGGCTCACCGCCGACCTGCAGTCCCGCCGCCGGCTCGGGCTCACGGCCACGCTGGTGCGCGAGGACGGGCGCGAGGACGACGTCTTCTCCCTCATCGGGCCCAAGCGCTACGACGCGCCGTGGAAGGACATCGAGTCGCAGGGCTACATCGCCCCGGCCGAGTGCATCGAGGTCCGCGTCGCGCTCGACGACGAGGAGCGGATGACCTACGCCGTCGCCGAGCCCGAGGAGCGCTACCGGATCGCGGCCACGGCGACGTCGAAGCTGCCGGTGATCCGGCGGGTGCTCGAGCGGCACCCCGACGAGCAGAAGCTCGTCATCGGCGCCTACCTCGACCAGCTCGAGGAGCTCGGGCGGGCGCTCGACGCCCCGGTCATCCAGGGCTCCACGACCAACCGGGAGCGGGAGAAGCTGTTCGACGCCTTCCGCCGCGGCGAGGTCAAGACGCTGGTGGTCTCGAAGGTCGCCAACTTCTCGATCGACCTGCCGGAGGCCGCGGTCGCCGTCCAGGTGTCGGGGACCTTCGGCTCGCGGCAGGAGGAGGCGCAGCGCCTCGGGCGGGTGCTCCGCCCCAAGGCCGACGGCCGGCAGGCGCACTTCTACACGGTCGTCAGCCGCGACACCCTCGACGCGGAGTACGCCGCCCACCGGCAGCGGTTCCTCGCCGAGCAGGGCTACGCGTACACGATCGTCGACGCCGCCGACCTGGCCGGCCCGGGCGAGGTCAACGGCCCCGACTGGGTCGACGAGCCCGCCGACTGAAGAAGGACCACCCTTCCCCCCACGCCTCGCAGGCTCGGCGCGGGCCCCTGAAGGGTGGCCGGACCGCGGCCCCCTGGTCCTCGTGACCGGGGGGCCGCGGTCGTCTCAGCCGCCGGTGTGCCGGCGGAGGACGTCGACGGCGTCGGCGGCGATGCGGCGCACCAGGTCGCCGGCGGGCTTGGCCCGGCACAGCGCGTGGCCCTGCCCGGCCCACAGGTTGACCACCTCGGTGTCGCCGGACGCGCGGGCCGCGGCGCGCAGCGGCGTCGTCAGGTGGTGCACCTCCGGGTAGGCGGCCGGCGCCGCGGCGGAGTGCTCGGTGAGGAAGCGGTTGACCAGGCCGCGGGCGCGCCGGCCGCTGAAGGCGCGGGTGAGCGCGGTGGGCGTGGCGGTGCCGAGTGCGGCGCGGTGCATCGCGCTGGTGCCCGCCTCGGGGCTGAGCAGGAAGGCCGTGCCGAGCTGGGCCGCCTCCGCGCCGGCGACGAGGACCGCGGCGACCCCCGCGCCGTCCATCAGGCCGCCGGCGGCGACGAGCGGGAGGTCGACCGTGTCGCGGACGAGCCGCAGCAGCGTCAGCAGGCCGTACTCCCCCACGCCGTCCTCGTCGGAGGGCCCGCCGCGGTGGCCGCCGGCCTCGATGCCCTGGACGACGAGCGCGTCGGCGCCGGTGTCACGGGCGTCGGCGGCCTCCTGAGGCGTGGTGACGGTGACCAGGACGGTGGCGCCGGCGTCGTGCAGGGCGGCGACCATGTCGGGGCGGGGCAGGCCGAAGGTGAAGGACACGACCGGGACCCGCTCCTCGACCGCGACGGCGACCTTGGCCTCCCAGGCGTCGTCGTCGTGGACCGGGTCGCCGAGCTCGACGCCGGCCCGGCGGGCGTCCTCCCGCAGCGCGTCGGCGTAGCGGCGGACCACCTCCGGGTCACCGGGCGGGCCGGGGACGAAGACGTTGAGCCCGAACCGGCGGCTCGTGAGGGCCCGGGTGGCGCGGACGTCGTCGCGCACTGCGTCCGGCGTCCTGTAGCCGGCGGCGAGGCAGCCGAGCCCGCCGGCCTCGCTGACCGCGGCAGCCAGCGCCGGCGTGGACGGCCCGCCGGCCATCGGCGCCTGGACGATCGGACGGTCGAGCTCCAGCACCACGGCGTCCTCCCCTGAGCGCTCCTCTCGGCACCCTCTCACCGCGGTCCGGGACGCCTCCGGGCGGTCAGTACGGCGGTGGCTCCGTGCTCGCGGTGAGGCCGCTGGGTGTGGTGACGGTGAGGGTGCCGTCGGGCTGCAGGTCGTGGCTCCAGCCGGGGGCCTGGTGCTTGCCGCGGTGGTGGCCGGTACAGAAGCCGGTGAGGTTACCGGCGCTGGTGGGCCCGAGCGGCCACGGCGTGCCGTGGTCGAGCTCCCCCTTCTTCGGCACGGGGCGGCGGCAGCCGGGAAAGCGGCAGCGGCGGTCGCGGGCGCGGACGTGCCGGTCGAGGGCGGCGCCGGGCCGGTAGCGGTCGGTCCCGGCGGGTGCGTGCAGGCCGGTGCCGGCGCGGGTGGCGCGGCGGAGCCCGGGCAGGTCGGTCAGGGCCAGCAGGGCGCCGGTGAGGGCGTGGGTGACCGCGATGCGGGGCCGGTCGGCGAGGCCGCCGCCGGCGGTGCGGTCGAGCAGGTCGGCCAGATCGAGGCGGGTGTCGTCGGTCGCCGCGGCCAGCGCGGTCATCGCCTCGGCCGCCGCGCTCACCTGGCCGCCGGGACCGTCGGCCCAGGCCGCCTCGTCGGCAGTGTCGGCGCGCTCGGCGGTCGCCACCAGGCGGCGGGCACGACCGACCGCCTGCTCAGCGACGAGCAGCGCGGCGCCTGCGTCATCGACCGCGCGATCGGCGCGCGACCACCACCCGTCGGGCACGGGTCGCTGTGCCGGCGGGCTGCCGGTCGGTCGGGAGTCGGGTGCGGGCTCGCTGCGCCGGCGCGGTGGTGGCTGCCCGGCCGCGCGGGCGTCCTCCGCGGCGGCCCACCGGATGAGCACCTCTTCGGGGATCGGATCGTCCCGTCCGGCGAGGAGGTGGTCGGCGGTGCGGGCGTCCTCTTCGGCGGCCCACCGTTCGAGGACCTCTGCCGGGACGGGGTCGTCCCAGCCACCGGGGAGGGTCTCGGCGGTCGGGTCTGCGGGGACATCCGGCGTCGTGTCCTCGGCCGCGGGGTCCTCGACCGCCGGGTCCTCGACCGCCGGGTCCTCGACCGCCGGGTCCTCGACCGCCGGGTCCTCGACCGCCGGGTCCTCGACCGCCGGGTCCTCGACCGCCGGGTCCTCGACCGCCGGGTCCTCGACCGCCGGGGCCTCGACAGCCGGGGCCTCGACAGCCGGGGCCTCGACAGCCGGGGCCTCGACAGCCGGGGCCTCGACCGCGGTGTCGGCGGTCGCGGTGCCCTCGGCGAGCGCCGCGTCGCCCTCGGCGGTCACGTCCTCGGCGGTGGTGCGCGTGCCGGTCAAGGCCGCGAGCAGGGCGCGCACCACCTCGGCCGGGACGACCTGACCGTCGATCTCGCACGGCTGGTCACCACCGAGCAGCGCGCCGACCGGAGCGACCACGTTGAGGACCACCTGCACCGGGGACAGCCCGTTCTCGCCGGGCCGCAGCACCAGGTCGAGCAGGGCATCGGCCATCTTCTGGCCCCGCGTGCGGCCGTCGTCGGGCAGCGCGTCGGCGTAGGCGCCCAGCGCCGCCATGAGCGCCGCTGCCTCGGGCGTCGTCAGGAGAGCGGAGACGACCGCCATGCCGTCACAGCTGTCGGGCCGGCACGAGAGCCCGCGCCGCGTGATGGCCCGCGCGAGGTCCTCGGCGGCCGATCGGGCCTTGCGCTTGAGCACCTCCCGGCGGGCCTTGTCGCGCAGCTGCGCCGGCGTGCACGCGGTCCCCCGGCGGGCGGCCCACGCCAGGAGGTCCCGCTCCAGCGCGGCGCGCACCGTGTCGTCGGCGATCGGTGCGACGTGGTCGAGCAGCGCGGTGACGTGCCCGGCGTGGACGGCACCGGCCTCGAGCGCGTTCAGGGTGGCCGGGAGCCGGTGCACGAGCGTCAGGGAGGTGGTCAAGAGGGACTCGGCGGCGTGAGAGGTGAGCGACAGGGCGATCGACAGCTCCTGGGTGGCCCACTCGCTCACCGACCGCAGCAGCTCCGGCCGCACAGCCCACCGGTCGGCCGCCATCGCACCCCGCGCGCCCTGCGGCCGGTCGACCGAGGACGGCCGCGAGAGCGCGAACGCCGCCACCGCCCGGTACCGCAGCGCCGACTGCCGCGACAGCTCCCGGTCCGCGGCCTGCACCAGCCCCAGCGGACCCCGCGCCCAGCCGACCGACGGCGCGGGCGCCACGCCGGTCAGCACGTCGTCCACACCCAGGAAGCTACGGGGCACCTCTGACAGGAATCCGCAGGTCAGGGGCAGTGCCGTATCACCCGATCGGGAGACACGGCGAAACGAGACGCCGACGTCCGGATTCCCCGGTTACCGCGCGACGGCCAGCGGGCACCGACGAGCCCATGGACGCCGACATCAGGCTCACGGTGGACGGCGAGCTGCACGAGCTCACCGTCGACACCCGCACCACCCTGCTCGACCTCCTCCGCGAGCGGCTGGGCAACACCAGCCCGAAGAAGGGCTGCGACCACGGCCAGTGCGGCGCCTGCACGGTGATCCTCGACGGCGAGCGCGCCCTGCTCTGCCTCGCCCTCGCCGTCGCCCACGACGGTGCGGAGATCACGACGGCGAACGGCCTCGCACCCGAGGGCGAGCTCCACCCGGTGCAGCAGGCCTTCCTCGACCACGACGCCTTCCAGTGCGGCTACTGCACGCCCGGGCAGGTCTGCTCGGCCGTCGGCCTCCTCAGCGAGGTCGACCGCGGCTGGCCGAGCCACGCCACCGCCGACCTCACGAGCGACCCCGAGCTCAGCGACGCCGAGGTCAGCGAGCGGATGAGCGGCAACCTCTGCCGCTGCGCCGCCTACGCCACCATCACCCCGGCGGTGCAGCAGGCCGGCGGTGCCCGGTGAAGCCGTTCGCCTTCACCCGCCCCGGCTCCGTCGCCGAGGCCGTCCGCGAGGTCAGCGCCGAGCCCAACGCCGTCTTCCTCGGCGGCGGCACCAACCTCGTCGACCACCTCAAGCTCGGCGTCGCCCGGCCCGACCTCGTGGTCGACGTCCGCACCCTCACCTCGCGGGAGACCACCGACACCGACGACGGCGGCCTGCTGGTCGGCGCCGCCGTCAGCAACAGCGAGCTCGCCGCCGACCGCCGGGTCCGCGAGCGCTACCCGGTGCTCGCCCAGGCCCTGCTCGCCGGCGCGAACGGCCAGCTGCGCAACCTCGCGACCGTCGGCGGCAACCCGCTGCAGCGCACCCGCTGCGTCTACTTCCAGGACGTCACCACCGCCTGCAACAAGCGCGAGCCCGGCAGCGGCTGCGCGGCGGTCGGCGGATACACCCGCTACCACGCCGTCCTGGGCGTCCCGGCCGCGCTGCCCGACGCCACCGCGGCGGAGACGTGCATCGCCACGCACCCCTCCGACATGGCGGTGGCGCTGGCCGCCCTCGACGCCGTCGTCCACGTCCTCGGCCCGCAGGGCGCGCGCACGCTGCCCTTCCGCGAGCTGCACCGGCTCCCCGGCGACGACCCGAGCCGCGACACCGTCCTCGGGCACGGCGACCTCGTCACCGCCATCGAGCTCCCGCCGCTGCCGATGGCCGCCCGCTCCACCTACCGCAAGGTCCGCGACCGCGCGTCCTACGCCTTCGCGCTCGTCTCGGTCGCCGCCGCGCTCGACCTCGACGGCGACACCGTGCGCGACGTGCGCCTGGCCCTCGGCGGCGTCGCGCACGTGCCCTGGCGCGCGACCCGCGCCGAGGAGGTGCTGCGCGGCGGCCCCGCCACCGAGCACGCCTTCCGCGCCGCCGCCGAGGCCGAGCTCGCCGCCGCCCAGCCGCAGCCCGGCGTCGACGGCGGCAACGGCTTCAAGATCCCGCTGCTCACCCGCACGATTCCCGCCACCCTGCGCGACCTGACCGAGGGAGCGACCTCGTGACCGACCTCCTCGAGCCCCGCGCCATGGGCCGCGACCTGGTCCGCCGCGACGGCGTCCAGAAGGTCCGCGGCACCGCCACCTACGCGTACGAGACGCCGGTGGAGTCGCCGGCGTTCTGCCACCCCGTCCAGGCCACCGTCGCCCGCGGGCGCATCACCGGCATCGACACCGAGGCCGCCGAGGCGCTCGACGGGGTCCTCGCCGTGCTCACCTCCGAGAACGCCGAGCGGCTGGCCTCCACCGACGACGCCGAGCTGGCCGTGCTGCAGTCCCCCGACGTCGCCTTCCGCGGCCAGGTGGTGGGCGTCGTCGTCGCCGAGACGTCCGAGCTCGCCCGGCAGGGCGCCGACCTCGTCGTCGTCACCTACGCCGAGCAGGAGCACGACAGCGCGCTCACGGTCGACCACCCCGGCCTCTACGCCCCGGAGAAGGTCAACCCGTCCTACGACACCGACGTCGTCCAGGGCGACGTCGACGCCGAGCTCGCCGCCAGCGCCGTCGTCGTCAGCCACACCTACGCGACGGCGATGGTGCACAACAACCCGCTCGAGCCGCACGCCTCCACGGCACTGTGGGACGGCTCCTCGCTGACCCTGTGGGACTCGACCCAGGGCGTGCACCCCGACCGCAAGGCCGTGTGCACGGTCTTCGGGCTGGAGGAGGAGCAGGTCCGGGTCGTCTGTCCCTACGTCGGTGGCGGGTTCGGCTCCAAGGGCACCCCGCACGCCAACGTCGTCCTGGTGACCATGGCCGCCCGCGCACTGCCCGGCCGGCCGGTGAAGCTCGCCCTCACCCGCCAGCAGATGTTCAGCCTCGCCGGCTACCGGACGCCGACCATCCAGAGGATGCAACTCGGCGCCGACCGCGACGGCCGCATCCGGGCCCTCACCCTCGACGTCGTCGAGCAGACCTCCCGGATCAAGGAGTTCGCCGAACAGACCGGCGTCCCCGCCCGGATGATGTACACCGCGAACGCCCGGCGGACGACGCACCGGCTGGCCGCCCTCGACGTCCCGGTGCCCTCCTGGTTCCGCGCGCCCGGCGAGTGCCCCGGCATGTTCGGCCCCGAGGTCGCGATGGACGAGCTGGCGCACGAGCTCGGCATCGACCCGATCGAGCTGCGCGTCCGCAACGACCCCGAGCGCGACCCCGAGACCGGCCAGCCGTGGTCGAGCCGGCACCTGGTGGAGTGCCTGCGCGAGGGCGCCGAGCGCTTCGGCTGGGCCGGGCGCGACCCGCGGCCGGGCGTGCGCCGCGAGGGCCGCTGGCTGGTCGGCACCGGCGTCGCGTCGTCGGTCTACCCGACCATGCGCCAGGCGCAGTCGACCGCCGACGTGCGCTTCGAGCACGGCCGCTACGTCGTCGAGATCGGCGCCGCCGACCTCGGCACCGGCGCCTGGACGGTGCTGCCGCAGATCGCCGCGGACGCGCTCGGGGTCGACGTCGACGACGTCGAGGTGCGCATCGGCGACACCCGCTACCCCATCGCCTCGGTGGCCGGCGGCTCGTCGGGCACCAACACGTGGGGCTCGGCGATCGCCGTGGCGGCGCGCGAGTTCCGCGGCAAGTTCGGCTCCGACCCGCGCGACGGCGACGAGGCGTCGGGCCAGGTGGACCAGGCCGACACCGACGACGAGCACGCCACCTACGCGTTCGGCGCCCAGTTCGTCGAGGCGCGGGTCGACGTCGACACCGGCGAGGTCCGGGTGCCGCGGCTGCTCGGCGTCTTCGCCTGCGGGCGCATCCTCAACCCGCGCACCGCCCGCTCCCAGTTCATCGGCGGCATGACCATGGGCCTGTCCATGGCGCTGCACGAGAACAGCGTCTGGGACCCGCGGATCGGGCAGGTGGCCAACCACGACCTCGCCGAGTACCACGTGACGGTCAACGCCGACGTCGGCGACGTGCAGGCGCACTGGCTCGACGAGGAGGACCCCTACGTCAACGTCATGGGCGCCAAGGGCATCGGCGAGATCGGCATCGTCGGGACGGCGGCCGCGGTGTCCAACGCGGTGTGGCACGCCACCGGGGTCCGGGTGCGCGAGCTGCCGGTGACGCTGGACCGGCTGCTGCCGGCGCTCCCCTGAGCCATCATCGACCGGTGGCCGCCAGGGACCTGCAGGACCTCGTCCGGCGCCGGCTGTGGGAGCTCGGCGAGACCGTGCACCAGGCCTCCCGCCGCGCCCGCGGCGCGGTGGGGCCGGAGGTGCTCGAGCGGCTCGCGCACACCCGCGGCTGGGCGCTGATCAGCCCGTGGATGGCCGGGCACCTCGCGCGCGCCCTCGACGTGCCGGAGAACCGCGTGCGCCGGGCCGCCGGCCTGCCCGAGGTGACCGACCCCCGCACCGACGTGCCCACCGGGCCGCACCTGCGGCTGGTGCACGGCGGGGCGTCCCGGCCCGGGACGGGTGAGGCGTCCGAGGCGTGACGGACCGGTCCGGCCGCCGTGTGAGGAGCGCCACGCCGCGACCGCCCCGCTGAGGGAAACCGCAGGTCAGCAGCGTACGGACCGTCGCGTATACGACGCCCCCGCGGAGGCGCGCGGGAGGTGACCGGTCGGGCGTGTCTCGCGGACGCCAGGCAGGATGGCTCCCGAGATGGCGAGCGCAGCACGGGCCGGGGCGGTCGCCCCGCAGACGACCAGCCGACCGCTCCGGGTGTGGCAGCAGGCCGCCCTCGAGCGCTACGAGGACTCCTCCCCCAAGGACTTCCTCGTCACCGCGACCCCGGGCGCGGGCAAGACGACCTTCGCCCTGACGCTGGCCGCGCGGCTGCTGCAGCGGCGCGAGGTCGCCCGCGTGATCGTCGTCTGCCCGACCGACCACCTGCGGCTGCAGTGGGCCGACGCCGCCGACCGGCTCGGCATCGTGCTCGACCCCGGCCTGACCAACGCCGTCGGCCCGGTGCGCGCCGGCACCCAGGGCTACGTGACGACGTACGCGCAGGTGGCGGGCAAGCCGATGCTGCACGCGGCGCGCGCCACCGCCGTCAAGACGCTGGTGATCCTCGACGAGGTCCACCACGCCGGTGACGGCCTGTCCTGGGGCGAGGCGATCGAGGAGGCCTACGGCTTCGCCGCCCGCCGGCTGTGCCTGACCGGGACGCCGTTCCGCACCAAGCCCGACGAGCGGATCCCCTTCGTGCGCTACGAGGAGGACGGCTTCGAGGGCGACTCGGCCGACGGCGCCGGCCTGGTCAGCCGCGCGGACTACACCTACGGCTACAAGGAGGCGCTGGCCGACAACGTCGTCCGCCCGGTCGTCTTCGCCGCCTACACCGGCACCGCGCGCTGGCGGAACTCCGCCGGCGAGGTCGTCGCCGCGTCGCTGTCGGAGGCCGGCACGCGCTCGGTGGAGATGGCCGCCTGGCGCACCGCGCTGGACCCCAAGGGCCAGTGGGTGCCGCACGTCATCGCCGCCATGGACGACCGGATCACGCACCTCCGCGAGGAGGGCGGCATGCCCGACGCCGCCGGGCTGATCCTCGCCAGCGACCAGGACGACGCCCGCGCCTACGCCAAGATCGTCCGCCGGGTGACCGGCAAGGCGCCCGAGCTGATCCTCTCCGACGACCCCAAGGCGTCGAAGAAGATCGAGCGGTTCGCCACCGGCTCGGCGCGGATCGCCGTCTGCGTCCGGATGATCTCCGAGGGCGTCGACGTCCCGCGCGCCGCCGTCCTCGCGTGGATGACCTCCTACCGGACGCCGCTGTTCTTCGCCCAGGCCGTCGGCCGCGTCGTCCGGTCTCGGGCGTCGCACGAGACCGCCACCGTGTTCCTCCCCGCCGTCCGGCCGCTGCTCGGCCTGGCCGCGTCGATGGAGAAGGAGCGCAACCACGTCATGCCGCCGCCGAAGGCGCAGGACCCGGAGGCGCTCGACCTCGACCCGCTGCCGCCCAAGGAGCGCGAGGCGGTCGGGCTCAAGCAGTGGGAGGCGCTGGAGGCCGACGCCCGCTTCGCGCACGTGCTGCACGGCGGCACGGCGCACACCGGCTCCGACGGCGGTGTCGCCGTGGCGCCCGAGGACGAGGACTTCCTCGGCATCCCCGGCCTGCTCACCGCCGAGCAGACGGCGTCGCTGCTCGCCCGCCGCGACGACGAGCTGCGGCTGCGGATCGCCCAGCGGGTGCACGACGACGACACCGGCGAGCTGCCGCTCGTCGAGGACCACCCCGACGAGGACGACGCCGGCCGCTCCTGGCGCGACGCCGCCGAGCTGCGCCGGGAGGTCAACCGGCTCGTCGCCCGCGTGGCGGCGAAGACGTCGCGGCCGCACGGCGTCGTGCACACGGAGCTGCGCAAGTCCGTGCCCGGGCCGCCGTCGGCCTCGGCGTCGGTCGAGGTGCTGCGCGCCCGCCGGGAACGCCTCCGCACCATGCTCTGACACCGCGGCCAGGTGCCGTCCCCGGCCTGCGCCGAGCCCGCCCGGCCGCTCGTCGGGGACCCTCCGGGCCCCGCTCCTCCCGGACCCCGCACTCAGGAGACGGGCAGCAGGCCCCGCGACGCCGCGACGGCGACCGCCTCCGTGCGGGAGCCGGCGCCGAGCTTGGCCAGGATGTTGCTCACGTGCACGCTGGCGGTCTTCTCGCTGATGTAGAGCTCGCGGCCGATCTGCCGGTTGGTGCGGCCCCGGGCGAGCAGCGCCAGCACCTCGGTCTCGCGCGGGGTGAACACCGCCGCCGCGTCGACCACCCGGCCGGCGCCGGGCAGCTCGAGCCGGGCGCGGCGGGCCAGCGCGGTCACCGCGTCGAGCAGCGGCGCCGCGCCCAGCGAGCGGGCGGTCGCGGCCGCCGCGGTCAGCGGCGCGAGCGCGGCCTCGCGGTCCCCCGCGGCCACCAGCGCCTCGGCCAGCCGCCACCGGCAGCGGGCCTCCTCGTAGACGTGCCCGTAGCCGAACGCCTCGACGGCGGCCGCCCACAGCGCGGGCTCGGCCCGGCCGGCCAGCCGCGCGGCCTCCGCCTCCATCCGGGCGAGCCACGCCGCCGCCTCGACGCCGTGCGGCCCGACGGACCGCGTGTGGTCCTCGACCGCCTCCCGCCCCAGCGCGAGCAGCGCCTCTCCCGCCGCCGTCCACTCCGCCGCCGCGGCGGCGTCCCCGGCGAGGCGGGCCGCGGCGACGGCGTCGCCCACCGGGGCCAGCGCCGTGGTGACCAGCCGGAGGACGGCGAGCCGCTCGGGCCCCCACAGCCGCCGGAGCGCGGCGTCGGCGTCGGTGGCGGCGCGCACCGCGGTGGCCGGGTCGCCGGTCCAGGCGGCGTGGTCGATCTCCGCGCCCGCCGTGGCCAGGAGCAGCAGCACGTGCGCGTCGAGCCGGCCGACGAGCCCGCGCGCCCAGGCGATCCGCTCGGCGGCCACCGGGTCGCCGCGGCCGACCTGCACGAGCAGCCCCGCCGCCCGCACGTGCGCGGCCATCTCCGGCATCCGGGCCAGCCGGTCGGCCAGCGCCAGGCTGCCGTCCCAGTCGCCGCGGACGTAGCGCGACACCACGCCCAGGTGGCGCAGCTCCGCGGCGTAGAACGACCACTCGACGCCGAGCTCCCGCGCCCGGGCCAGCCCGACGTCGCTCCAGCGCAGCGTCTCCTCCGACGCCCCCGCCTCGTAGGCGACGATCGCCAGGTTGAACAGCACCCGCATCTCGACGTCGGGGTCGCCGGAGCGCCGGGCCCGCACGAGGGCCTCCTCCAGCCGCGCGGGCAGCTCCTCGCCGCCGTGCGAGCGGGCCAGCGAGACCGCGACGTCGGCCCAGGCGCTGTCCAGGCCCAGTGCGTCGGCCGAGGCCAGCGCCTCCTCGGCGGCGGCGTCGCCCTCCGCGCGGCGGCCCACCTCGTAGCAGGCCCGGGCGTGCGTGGCCGCGGCCCAGGTGCGCGCCAGCGACGGCGGGTCGGCCGGGACCAGCGCCATCGCCGCCGAGGTCTCGCGCACCGCGGCGGCCTGGTCCTCGATGCGGGCCAGCGCCTGTGCCAGCGTGTAGTGCACCTTCGCCCGCATCACCGGGTCGCCGTCGGGCCCGAGCACGTCCTGGGCCGCGCGCAGCAGCGCCACCGCCCGGTGCAGCTCGCCGCTGCGGCGGGCGGCGGCCGAGGTCTGCTTGAGCAGCTCGACCTGGCTGCGCCCCGCGCGGGCGGCGGCGTCGGGGACGGCCGGCCACAGCGCGAGCGCGGCCTCCAGGTGCTGCAGCCGCTCGGCGGGGGCACCGGCGCGCCCGGCCTCGTCCGCGGCCTCCAGCGACGCCGTGAGCGCGCCCGGCAGGTCGTTGCTCTCCTGCAGGTGGTGGGCCCGCTCGGCCGCCGTGCCCGCGCCGGGGACGGCGGCCAGGTGCGCGGCCACGGCGGCGTGCAGCCGCACCCGCTCGCCGGGCAGCAGGTCGGCCAGCACGGCCTCGCGGAGCAGCGCGTGCCGGAAGCGGTAGGCGCCGTCGGGGTCGACGACGAGCAGGTGCGAGTGCACGGCCTCGGCCAGCGCGCGCTCGAGGTCGCCGTCGGACGGCCCGCCGACGGCGGACAGCAGCTCGTGGCGCACCCGCCGCCCGGCCACCGCGACGCCCCGCAGCACCTGCTGGGCAGCCGGCGACAGCTGCTCCACCCGGGCGAGCAGAACGTCGGTGAGCGCCCACGGCAGCGTCTCGCCCGCGAGGCCGGCGGCCAGCAGCTCCTCGGCGTAGAAGGCGTTGCCCTCGGCGCGCGCCACGACGTCGTCGACCGTGCGGTCGTCCACCCCGGCGGCCAGGCCGCGCACCAGCTCCTCGACGGCGGGGTCGGGCAGCGGGCCGAGGTCGAGCCGCTCGACGCCGGGCAGCCGCACCAGCTCGGCCAGCAGCGGGCGCAGCGGGTGCCGCCGGTGCAGGTCGTCGGAGCGGTAGGAGGCGACGACGGCGACCGGCTCGTCGGCCAGCCGGGCGAGCAGGTAGCGCAGCAGGTCGCGGCTCGAGCGGTCGGCCCAGTGCAGGTCCTCCAGCAGCACGAGCACCGGCGCCTGCGCGGCGAGCGAGGCGAGCGCGCCGGCGACCGCCTCGAACAGCTGCAGCCGGCCGTCGTCGACCGGCGGGCGCAGCGCGCGCACCGCGGCGTCGAGGTCGGCGCCGTCGGACTCGGCCGCCCGCGTCCGGGCGGCGAACAGCCCGGCCGCGCCCTCGCCGAGCTCGGCGGCCACGGGGCGCAGCAGGTCCACGAAGGGCAGGTAGGGCAGGCCCACCTCGCCGAGGTCGACGCAGTGCCCGGTGAGCACCCGCAGGCCGCGGCCGGCGGCCCGGGCGGCCAGCTCGTCGAGCAGCCGCGACTTGCCGACGCCGGCGTCGCCGGCCACCAGCACCGCCGAGCCGCGCCCGGCCGCCGCGCGGTCGACGGCGGACTCCAGCGCGGCGATCTCCCGCGCGCGGCCCACCAGGGGTCGGTCCTCCCACCGCGGCACGTCGCCGATCGTGGCACGCGCCGCGGACAGGACGGGCCGGCCCCGGTCGCGGGCCGCCCGCGCGGGGGACGTCAGGCCGCCCGCCGGGTGCGCCGCAGCCGCCAGGGGCCGCGCCGGGTGCGGGTGTTGTGCCCGATCGCCTGCAGGACCTCGCGCCGGTAGGCCAGCTCCGCCTCGAGCCCGGGGTTGGGGTAGATGCTCACGGCCGTCTCCTCGTGTCGTCGTCCCGTGTGGACGACGACCACGGTCGGCGTGAGGCGGCACCCCGGGCATCGGTCGACCGCGCAGTCCCCGGCGCGCGTGGCGGCCTGAGTGCGGCCTGAGGGGGTCTGAGGCCCCCTCAGACGGGCCTCAGCGGAGCTCGGTGCCCCTCGTCTCGGGCAGCGTGAGGATGCCGAGGAAGGCGACCACGGCGGCACCGGCGACGTACCAGAAGAACACCGTGGGCATGCCGCGGTCGGAGAGGAACGTGATCAGCAGCGGCGCCGTCCCGCCGAACAGCGCGACGGTCGTGTTGTACCAGGCGCCGATGCCGGTGGCCCGCAGCTCCGTGGGGAACAGCTCGCTCATGATCGCCGGCGCGAGGGAGGCCATCGCGGCGTACAGGCCCAGCCCGACGCAGAACACGACGACCAGCGAGACCAGGTCGTCGCGGACGAGGTAGGACAGCGGGACGACGAGCACCGCCGTCGCCGCCGACCAGGCGAGCAGCACCGGCTTGCGGCCGACCCGGTCCGACAGCGCGCCGTAGGGGTAGCAGAGCGCGATGAACAGGGCGGTGCCGATGGACAGCGCGATGAAGACGTCGTTGCCGTCGGCCTCGCGGAAGTTCACGGCGAACGGGGTCAGCGCGCTGAAGAAGGTGTAGTAGCTCAGCGTCGACAGCAGCGTGAAGGCGCACAGCTGCAGCACCGACCGCGGGTGCTCCTTGATCGTGCGCAGCAGCGGGTTCGTCGTCGCCCGCGCCTTCTCCGCGTTCTCCTCGAAGCTCTCGCTCTCGCTCAGCGAGCGGCGCAGCCACAGGCCGACGAAGCCGAGCAGCCCGCCGACGGCGAAGGCGATCCGCCAGCCGTAGGACTCCAGCTGCGCCTGGTCGAGCACGCCGGTGAGCAGCACGCCGAGCAGCGAGGCGAGCAGCAGGGCCGTCCCGGTGGAGATGTAGAAGAACGCCGAGTACCGGCCCCGCCGCGCCGGCGGGGCGATCTCCGCGAGGTAGGCCGAGGCGCCCGACACCTCGCCGCCGAGGCTCAGGCCCTGCGCGATGCGCGCCAGCAGCAACAGGATCGGCGCGAACCAGCCGACCTGCTCGTAGGTGGGCAGGAGCGCGATCACCAGCGAGCCGCCGGCCATCAGCAGGATGGTCAGGAGCATGCCGGCCTTGCGGCCGCGCAGGTCGGCGAAGCGGCCGATGAGCACCCCGCCCAGCGGCCGGAAGAAGAACGCCAGCGCGTAGGTCGACGTCGTCCCGATCAGCGCCAGCGCCTCGTTCTCCGACGGGAAGAACTGCCCGGAGAAGTACACGAGGAAGGTGGCGTACACCGTCCAGTCGAACCACTCGACGGCGTTGCCGATGCTGGCCGACACCAGCGTCCGCACCGGCAGCCTGTGCTGCTCGGCGGTGCCCTGCCTGCTCGCCGTCTGCGCCATGGGCACCGACGCTAGTGAGGGACGGCACACCCGGCAGGTCGAACCCGGCGCGCGCCGCCTCCGGGGCGGGAGAAGGCTGGGGACGTGGCCGACCTCTCCCCCACCGTCTTCGTCCTCTACGGCGCCACCGGCGACCTCGCCGCGCGCATGGTGCTGCCCGCCTTCGACCAGCTCGAGCGGCGCGGGCTGCTGCCCCCGGACTGGCGGCTGGTCGGCAGCGGCCGCGGGGAGCGGTCCGACGACGACTTCCGCAGCATCGTCCGCGACGCCCTGTCCGAGCACGGCGACGGTGAGCCCGCCGACGGCCTGCTCGACCGGCTGCGCTTCGCCGGCGGTGGCTTCACCCCCGAGGACCCGGGTCAGCTGGTCGACGCCGTCGCCGCGGCCCGCGAGGAGCTCGGCGGCGACGCCCAGCTCGTGCACTACCTCGCCGTCCCGCCGGGCGCGTTCGAGGGCATCACCCGCGGTCTCGACGCCCACGGCCTCGCCGCCGGCGCCCGCGTCGTGTTCGAGAAGCCCTACGGCACCTCGCCCGACGCGTTCCGCGAGCTCGACGAGCTGGTGCACTCCGTCCTCGACGAGGAGCAGGTCTTCCGCATCGACCACTTCCTCGGCAAGGAGGGCACCCAGGACCTGCACGTCCTGCGCTTCGCCAACGGGCTGTTCAGCTCGGTGTGGAGCCGCGAGCACGTGGCGCAGGTGCAGATCGACGTGCCCGAGACCCTCGACGTCGCCGACCGCGCCGAGTTCTACGACGCCACCGGCGCCACGCTCGACATGCTGGTCACCCACCTGTTCCAGGTGGCCGCCGAGGTGGCCATGGAGCCGCCGGTCTCGCTGCGCCCGGCCGACCTGCAGGAGGCGCGGGAGGCGGTGCTGGCCGCGTTCCGGCCGCTGGCCCGGGAGGACGTCGTCCTCGGGCAGTTCGAGGGCTACCGCGACCTCGACGACGTCCCCGACGACAGCCGCACCGACACCTTCGTGGCCGCCCGGCTGTGGGTGGACACCGACCGCTGGCGCGACGTGCCGTTCCTGCTGCGCACCGGCAAGCGCATGGCCGAGGGCCACCAGCGGGTCACGCTGGTCATGAAGCGGCCCGACGGCCCGGCCGGCCCCACGCCCGGCGGCGGCAACACGGTGTCGCTGTCCCTGTCCGGCGCGGGCGAGCTGGACCTGGGCCTGGTGACCAAGCGGCCCGGTCCCGACCTGGAGATGGCGGTGGCCGAGGCGACGCTGGACCTGGGCAAGGTCGACGGCGGCCAGCCGCTGCCGGCCTACGCCTCGCTGATCCACGACGTGCTCGTGGGCGACCGATCGCTGTTCACCACCGGCGCGGGGCTCGAGCAGGCCTGGCGGGCGGTGCGGCCGGTGCTGGACGCCCCGCCGGAGGTGCAGCCCTACGCGCCCGGCTCCTGGGGGCCGGCGGACGCGCAGGCGCTCGCCGACCCGTGCGGGTGGGTGCTGGGGAGTTGAGGTCCGGACCGGGCTCTGGTCGCCTCGCGGCGAGTTGCACAACACGGCTCCAGGCCCCCGGCCGAGGCCGGGGCGGTAGTCCGTGGAGGCGGTATCCAATTGGCACCCGGGGACACAGAATCGCCCGGTCCGGACGACACCGACGGTACCCCTCCCCGGGCCGCGGTACACGGGTCGGGCCGGATCCGGCGTGCCAGACTGCCGAGCCGTGGCCGACCTGACCCCGACCGAGGCCGCCGTGCTCGACGCCGTGGACGAGGCCGCCGCCGTCGACCTGCTGTGCCGGCTGGTCGCCGTCCCCTCCGTGGGCGGCACCGCGGCCGAGTCGGAGGTGCAGCACCTCGTCGCCGCCGAGCTCGACGGGCTGGGCTGCGACGTCGACCGCTGGGCCGTCGACCTCGCCGCCGCGGCGACCGCGCCGGACGCGCCCGGTCAGGAGGTCGGGCGCGAGGAGGCGTGGGGCGTCGTCGGCACGCTGCCCGGCGCCGACGACGGCGACCCCGCGCTGGTGCTGTGCGGGCACACCGACGTCGTCCCGACCGGCGACCGGGCGCTGTGGGACGGCGACCCGTTCACCCCGCGGATCGTCGGCGGCGACGTGCTCGGGCGCGGCGCCTGCGACATGAAGGGCGGGGTCGCCGCGTCGCTGGCGGCGCTGGCCGCGATCCGGGCGGCCGGGGTGCGGCTGCGCCGGCCGGTGGCGCTGCACAGCGTCGTCGGCGAGGAGGACGGCGGCCTCGGCGCGTGGGCGACGCTGGCCCGCGGGCACCGCGGCGACGCCTGCGTCATCCCCGAGCCCACCGACGGCGCGCTGGTCACCGCCGCCGCCGGGGCGCTCACCTTCCGCCTGGAGGTGTCCGGCCTTGCCGCGCACGCCGCGATGCGCGACCGCGGGGTGAGCGCGGTGGAGCTGTTCGCCGAGGTGCACGCCGACCTGCGGGCCTTCGAGGCCGACCGGCAGCGCGACGCCGACACGCGCTTCGCCGGCGAGCGCTACCCGTACGGGCTCTCGATCGGCACCGTGCGCGCCGGTGACTGGGCCTCCACCGTCCCCGACCGACTGGTCGCCGAGGGCCGCTACGGCGTCCGGCTGGGCGAGTCGCCGGCCGCCGCCCGCGCGGCGTTCGAGGCGCGGGTCGCCGGCTTCTGCGCCGGGCACCCGTGGCTCGCCGTGCACCCGGTGCGGGTCACCTGGACCGGCGGCGCCTTCGCGCCCGGCGAGCTCCCGCCCGGGGACGCGCTCCTCGCCGACGTGCGCGGCGCGGTGGTCGACGCCGGGGGCCGCGAGCCCGCCGAGCGAGCCGTGAACGCCGGTACCGACCTGCGCCTCTACGCCGCCGCCGGCATCCCCGCGCTGCACCTCGGCCCGGGCGACCTGCACCTGGCGCACGGCCCGGCCGAGCGGGTGCCCGTCGCCGAGGTGACGGCGGTGGCGCGGGCGCTCGCGTTGCTCACCCTGCGCCGCTGCGGGGTCGCGTGATCGGCCAGGCGGACTTCGCCGCGCTCACCGGTGACTCCCCCGCCGCGCGCGACGAGTGGGCCGCCGTCGTGGCCGCGTGGAGCGAGCCGCACCGCCGCTACCACGACCTGCGCCACCTGGCCGCCGTCCTCGGGCTGGTCGGCGAGCTGGGCGCGGCCGCCACCGACCCGGCCGCCGTCGCGCTGGCCGCCTGGTACCACGACGTCGTGTACGACCCCCGCCGCGGCGACAACGAGCGGGCCAGCGCCGACCGCGCGCGGGCGGGCCTCGCCGGGCTGGTGCCGGAGGCGCGGCTGGCCGAGGTGGAGCGGCTGGTGCTGCTCACCGCCGGGCACGCCGCGGAGCCCGGCGACACGAACGGCGCGGTGCTCTGCGACGCCGACCTCGCCGTGCTGGCCGGGCCGCCGGAGGCCTACGCCGCCTACGCGTCCGCGGTCCGCGAGGAGTACGGCCACCTGCCCGACGACGTCTTCACCGCCGGGCGCACCGCCGTGCTCGAGTCGCTGCTGGAGCTGCCCGCGCTCTACCGGCTGCCGGCCACCCGGGAGTGGGAGCCGCGGGCGCGGGCCAACCTGGCCGCGGAGCTCAGCCTGCTGCGCGGTCGCGCTTCCTGACCCGCAGGCCCGCCGCCGTCAGCCGCGCGAGCAGCTCGCGGGCGCCCACGGGCTCCGCGCCGGCGGCCACCGCGACGTCGTACAGGTCCTCGGGGACGTCGTAGTGGTCGCCCTGGAAGGCCCGCCGCGGGATGCCGAGCTCGGCGGCGACGAACGCGTGCAGCTCCTCGTGGGAGACGTCGCTGACCAGGTGGGACCACCGGCGGCCGCGCCATGGCCAGACGGGACTGTCGATCAGCACGGACACGAGGTGCAGTCTGCCCTCCGGCTACGGTCGTCGCCGTGGGCAACGAGATCCGCTGGGGCGTCGTCGGGCCGGGGCGCATCGCGCAGAGCGTGATGGGCGACTTCGGGCACGTGGAGGGGGCACGGCCGGTGGCCGTGGCGTCCCGCTCGGCCGACCGGGCGCAGGCGTTCGCGCAGCAGCACGGGCTGGAGCGGGCGTACGGCTCGTACGCCGAGATCGTCGCCGACCCCGACGTCGACGTCCTCTACCTCGCCACCCCGCACCCGCAGCACCACGCGGTGGCGCTCGCGGCGATCGAGGCCGGCAAGGCGCTGCTGGTGGAGAAGGCGTTCACCGCGACGACGGCCGGCGCGCGGGATGTGGTCGACGCCGCCCGCGCGAGCGGGGTGTTCGTCATGGAGGCGATGTGGACCCGCTTCCAGCCGGCCGTCGTCCGGATGCGGGAGCTGATCGCCGACGGCGCCATCGGCGAGGTGCGCTCGGTGCAGGCCGACCTCGGCGTCGACCGCGCCTACGACCCCGCCGACCGGCTGTTCGCCCTCGAGCTCGGCGGCGGCGCGCTGCTCGACCTCGGCGTGTACGTCGTCTCCTTCGCCCAGATGCTGCTCGGCGCGCCGGACCGGGTCACCGCCGCCGGGTCCACGTTCCCCACCGGCGCCGACGCCGAGGCCGCGCTGCTCCTCACGTACGACGACGGCCGCAGCGCCACGCTGACCACCTCGCTGCGCTACCCGACGCCCGGGCAGGCGCGGGTGTTCGGCACCGGCGGCTGGATCGACGTCCTCCCCCGCTTCCACCACCCGGCGACGATCGTCCTGCACCGCACCGGCGCCGACCCGGAGGAGATCACCCTCCCGCCGGACGGCACGGGCTACTCGCACGAGCTGGCCGAGGTGACGCGCTGCCTGCAGGCGGGCCGCACGGAGAGCGACGTCATGCCGCTGACCGACACCCTGGCGGTGCAGGACGTCCTCGAGCAGGCGGCGCACCAGCTCGGCGTCCACCACCGCGAGGACCCGCACGCCCTGTAGGTCAGGCGGCCGCCCAGGCCGATCCGGTGGCCTGCTCCGGGGTCGGCACGCGGGTGGGTGTGCGCCCGGCCCGCCGCACCGCGCCGGCCAGCGCGACGGCGTCGACGACGGCGGCCCCGCCCGGGTCGTTGTTGAGGTAGACGAACACGTCCTCGTCGTCGGCGTAGGCCGCCGCCAGGCGCTGTGCCCACTCCTCGAGCACCGCCGGCGGGTAGCCCCAGCCCTCCGCGCCGGTGTGCAGCCGGAGGTAGCCCCAGCCGGCGGTGCGCCACAGCGGGGTGACCGGCCGCTCGGCGCGGTCGGCCCAGCACAGCGCCGCGCCGTAGCGCTCGAGCAGGTCGCGGACCTCGTCGGTCTCCCACGTGACGTGCCGCGGCTCGACGGCGACGCGGACGCCGGGCGGGAAGCAGGCGAGGCAGTCGCGCAGCAGGCCGGCGTCGGCCTTGAGCGTGGGCGGCAGCTGCAGCAGGACGACGTCGAGCCGGTCGCCGAGGCCCTCGGCGTGCTGCACGAGGCGGGCCACCGGCTCCTCGGGCTCGCGCAGCCGCTTGACGTGGGTGAGGAAGCGGCTCGCCTTGACCGCCCAGCGGTAGTCGGGCGGGGTGCGCTCGCGCCAGGCGGCGAAGGTCTCGCGGGCGGGCAGCCGGTAGAAGGCCGCGTTGCTCTCGACCGTGGCGAAGTGCTGCGCGTGGTGCTCCAGCCACAGCCGCTGCGGCAGGCGCTGCGGGTAGAAGCGGCCGCGCCAGTCGCGGTACTGCCACCCCGAGGTCCCGATCACCACGGCCACGCCGTCGGCCTACCCTGCGCCCCCATGGCCGACGCACCCGCCCGCTTCAAGGACCTCTGCATCGACGCCCGCGACCACCAGGCGCTCGCCGACTGGTGGTGCGCCGCCATGGGCTACGTCCGCCGGGACGAGGTGGCGCCACCCGAGCCGGGCTGGACGCGGCCGCGGGAGTGGCCGGTGCCGATCGTCGACCCGGCGGGCGCCGGGCCGCTGATCTGGGTCAACCCGGTGCCCGAGGAGAAGGTGGTGAAGAACCGCGTGCACCTCGACGTCGTCGGCGACTCCGCAGCGCTGCAGGCCGCCGGTGCCACGGTGGTGCGGGCGTCCGACGAGCGCCCCGGCCACGAGGCGGACGAGGACGCCGGGGAGATCGGCTGGGACGTGCTCGCCGACCCCGAGGGCAACGAGTTCTGCTGCTTCCCGCCCCCGCGGGACTGACGCCCGTCGCCCATCGACGACTTCAGGGAAGTCGTCGCCTGGAGCCGTCCGCGGACGACGACTTCCCCGAAGTCGCGGCTACGCCGGTGCCGTGCCTGCCGAGGAGGGCGAGCCACTCGCCGTCCCGCTCGGCCAGTCGCACGCCTCGAGCGAGCCGGTGTGCCACGGGGGCGGGACAACCCGCATCGCGCAGGGCCACCGCCAGAGCCTCGAGCATCCAGTCCTGCACGACAGGGCCCCGGGCACGAGGTCACCGTAGGGGCGCCCGGGACGACCACACGGCAGGAGCCCTCTCCCGCCGGCGGAGAGGGCGCTCACCGTGTGGTCGTCCTCCGCGGAACGCCGCGCGGACGCCGACAGGGGCGGCCCCGCGTGGTGCGGGACCGCCCCTGCCGGGCAGTGCTGGTGGTGCGGTGCCCCTCAGTGCGAGGAGCGGGCGGGACTCAGAAGTCCATGCCGCCCATGCCGCCGTCGGCGCCCGGCATGGCCGGGGCGGACTTCTCCGGCTTGTCGGCGATGACGGCCTCGGTGGTGAGGAAGAGCGCCGCGATGGAGGCGGCGTTCTGCAGCGCCGAGCGGGTGACCTTGGCCGGGTCGATGATGCCGGCCGAGACCAGGTCCACGTACTCGCCGGTGGCGGCGTTGAGGCCGTGGCCCACCTCGGAGTTGCGCACCTTCTCCGCCACGACGCCGCCCTCGAGGCCGGCGTTGACGGCGATCTGCTTCAGCGGGGCCTCGAGCGCAACGCGCACGATGTTGGCACCGGTCGCCTCGTCACCCTCGAGCTCGAGCTTGTCGAACGCGACGGCGGTGGCCTGCGCGAGGGCGACGCCACCACCGGCGACGATGCCCTCCTCGACGGCGGCCTTGGCGTTGCGCACCGCGTCCTCGATGCGGTGCTTGCGCTCCTTGAGCTCGACCTCGGTTGCGGCGCCGGCCTTGATGACGGCGACGCCACCGGCCAGCTTGGCCAGGCGCTCCTGGAGCTTCTCGCGGTCGTAGTCGGAGTCCGACTTGTCGATCTCGTTGCGGATCTGGTTGACCCGGCCGGCGATCTGCTCGCTGTCACCGGCGCCCTCGACGATCGTCGTCTCGTCCTTGGTGACGACGACCTTGCGGGCGCGGCCCAGGAGGGAGACGTCGGCGGTGTCGAGCTTGAGGCCGACCTCCTCGCTGATGACCTGGCCACCGGTGAGGATGGCGATGTCGGTCAGCATGGCCTTGCGGCGGTCGCCGAAGCCGGGGGCCTTGACGGCCAGCGACTTGAAGGTGCCGCGGATCTTGTTCACGACCAGGGTCGCGAGGGCCTCGCCCTCGACGTCCTCGGCGATGATGGCCAGCGGCTTGCCCGACTGCATGACCTTCTCCAGCAGCGGGAGCAGGTCCTTGACCGAGCTGATCTTCGAGTTGACGACGAGCACGTACGGGTCGTCGAGGACGGCCTCCATGCGCTCGGGGTCGGTCACGAAGTAGGGCGAGATGTAGCCCTTGTCGAAGCGCATGCCCTCGGTGAGCTCGAGCTCGAGGCCGAAGGTGTTGCTCTCCTCGACGGTGATGACGCCTTCCTTGCCGACCTTGTCCATCGCCTCGGCGATGAGCTCGCCGATGGCGGGGTCAGCGGCGGAGATCGACGCGGTGGCGGCGATCTGCTCCTTGGTCTCGACGTCCTTGGCGGTCGAGAGGAGGTACTCGGTGACCGAGGCGACGGCCTTCTCGATGCCCTTCTTCAGGGCCATCGGGTTCGCGCCGGCGGCGACGTTGCGCAGACCCTCGCGGACGAGCGCCTGGGCGAGCACGGTGGCGGTGGTGGTGCCGTCACCCGCGACGTCGTCGGTCTTCTTCGCGACCTCCTTGACCAGCTCGGCGCCGATCTTCTCCCAGGGGTCCTCGAGCTCGATCTCCTTGGCGATGCTCACACCGTCGTTGGTGATGGTGGGAGCGCCCCACTTCTTCTCGAGGACGACGTTGCGGCCCTTGGGGCCGAGCGTCACCTTGACGGCGTCGGCGAGGGTGTTCATGCCCCGCTCGAGGCCGCGGCGCGCCTCTTCCTCGAAGGCGATCATCTTGGCCATGTGGTGATGTCCTCCATGCATGGATCGCTGCACGGCCGGGACCGGCGCCCGCGACGGACGACACCGGCGCCGCGGACGCTCCGTCGGTCCGCGCTCCGGTGCCTCACCGTTCCGACCTGATTGGCACTCGGCACTGTCGAGTGCCAACCGGAAGTCTGGCACTCGCACCTGCCGAGTGCAAGAACGGGGGGTGGGGGCCGGCTGTTCCCCGGGGCGGGTCAGTCCCTCGGCGGGTCGGCGTGCCAGACCCCCGTCGCGGGGTCCAGCCGCTCGACCAGCACCGCGCCGTCCCCGGTGGGCAGCCACACGCGGTTGCGCCCGTCGTCGTACTTGAGCTCCAGCCCCGGCCGGTGCGCCAGCGCCGGCGCGTCCTCCAGGTAGGTGATCCTCCAGCGCGGCACGGCCGCTCCTCTCGTCCTGGCCCCGGGCACGACCGAGGCCCGGCCCCCGCGGGGGACCGGGCCTCGGGACGGGCGCAGGGTCAGACGGCGCGGACGGCGTCGGCCTGCGGGCCCTTCTCGCCCTGGACGACCTCGAAGGACACGCGCTGGCCCTCGTCGAGGCTCTTGTAGCCGTCCATCTGGATGGCCGAGTAGTGGACGAAGACGTCCTGGCCGCCGTCGACGGCGATGAAGCCGAAGCCCTTCTCGGCGTTGAACCACTTCACGGTGCCCTGTGCCACGTGCGCTCCCACGGTCGTGCGTGCGGACGACCCCCGTGATCCGGGGGCCGGGATCCAGCTCTTCCGCCCGTGATCACGTGCGTGGAACTGACCGCGCGAGACGGTACAACAAGGAGGCCGACGCGGGGAGATCCTCCCCACACGACTCGGCCACGATCGGGTCGGGGATGTCACCCGACCGGATCGGCGCTGACGAGGACTCTACGCCTCAGGAGATGAGGCCCGCCGACCGGACCGACCGCAGCGAGGGCTCCACCCGGTGGGTGAACCCGACCACCGGCAGCAGCGGGTCGAGGGTCTTGAGGCCCTCCCCGGTGTTGAGGACGACGGTCTCCTGCGTGGGGTCGAGCCGGCCGTCCTCGACCAGCTGCCGGAGCACCGCGACGGTGACGCCGCCGGCGGTCTCGGCGAAGACGCCGGTGGTGCGGGCGAGGTCGCGGATGCCCTCGACGATCTGCTCGTCGCCCACCCGGCCGACCGACCCGCCGGTGCGGCGGATGGCGTCGAGCGCGTACGGGCCGTCGGCGGGGTTGCCGATGTTCAGCGACTTCGCGATGCCGGTGGGCTTGACCGGCTTGACGACGTCCCAGCCGTTGTCGAAGGCGGTGGCGATCGGGTCGCAGCCGGCCGACTGGGCGCCGAACACGCGCCACTCGGTGTCGGCGACGATCCCGGCCTTGACCAGCTCCCGCCAGGCCTTGTCGACCTTGGTGAGCAGCGAGCCCGACGCCATCGGGATGACGACCTGGGCCGGGATGCGCCAGCCGAGCTGCTCGGCGATCTCGTAGCCCATCGTCTTCGAGCCCTCGGCGTAGTAGGGCCGCACGTTCTGGTTGACGAAGGCGGTGTCCTCGAACTCATCGGTCTCGGCGAGCTCGCTGGTGAGCCGGTTGACGTCGTCGTAGGAGCCGTCGACGGCGACCAGCGTCTGCCCGTAGACCGCCGACTGCACGACCTTGCCGGGCTCCAGGTCGGACGGGATGAAGACGTAGGACGGCAGGCCGACGCGGGCGGCGTGGGCGGCCACGGAGTTCGCCAGGTTGCCGGTCGAGGCGGCGGCGATCTTGCGGTAGCCGAGCCGCTTGGCCGCGGTGGCGGCGAGGCTGACCACGCGGTCCTTGAACGAGTGCGTCGGGTTGGCCGAGTCGTCCTTGACCCACAGGCCGCCGGTGATGCCGAGCTCGGCGGCGAGCCGGTCGGCGCGGACCAGCGGCGTCATGCCCGGGTCGAGCGAGACGCGGTCGGCCGGGTCCTGGCCCACGGGCAGCAGGGCGGCGTAGCGCCAGATGTTCTGCGGGCCGGCCTCGATCTGCTCGCGGGTGACGGCGGCCATCAGCTCGGGGTCGTAGTCGACCTCCAGCGGGCCGAAGCACTCCGCGCACGCGTGCTCGGCGATCAGGCCGAAGGTGGCGCCGCAGTTGCGACAGACGAGGCCGCGGGCGGGGCTGGGCGGCACGGGGCCGCCGGCAGCGGAGTCGGCCTGGACAGAACCGGGAGCGGTCAGGGTCATGCGACGACTACCTCCTCATCTTCCCCGCGTCGGGCCGTCGAGCCGCGCGGGACGGAATTGGCACCTCTCGCCGCTCGCGCGAGCGCGGTTGCCGGGGCTTCGTCGGGCCGTGTCCCTCTGCCCCTCTGGATGAGTGGAACGCCCCGAGTCTACCCGGGGTCCGGCGGCGGTCCCGGTCCCGGCCATGCTGGGCGTGTGGCTGCGCGCATCGTCTACACCGACCTCGACGGCACGATGGTCGGCCCGCGGGGGTCGTTCTGGCACGCCTCCGACGGCTCTCCCACCGCCGAGCCCGCGGCCGCCCTCCTCGAGCTGCACACCGCCGGGGTGGCGCTGGTGATCGTCAGCGGGCGCACCGCCGACCAGGTCACCGAGGCCGGGCGGATCTTCGCCGCCGACGGCGCGATCGCCGAGTTGGGCTCGCTCGTCACGTGGAAGGGCGGCCGGTCGCGCCACCAGCTCACCGGCGCGCTGCCCGCGGAGTACGCCGGGCGCACGCCGATGGACGTGATGGCCGAGCTCGGCGTCGTCGACGCGCTGTGCGCCGCCCACCCGGGCCGGCTGGAGTGGCACGCGCCCTGGCACACCACGCACGAGGGCGACGCGCTGCTGCGCGGCTACGTCGACCCGGTCGCCGTCGACGCCTGGCTGACCGAGCGGGGCCTGGGCTGGCTGACGCTCAAGGACAACGGCGCCATCCCGGCGACGGCGAAGCTCGACCTCGCGCCCGAGGGGCAGCTGGCCCGGGTCTACCACCTGATGCCGCGCGGCATCTCCAAGGGCGAGGCGATCGCCTGGGACCTCGAGCGGCGCGGCGTCGACCCCGCCGACGCCGTCGCGATCGGCGACAGCGCCAGCGACCTGGAGATGGCGCCCGCCGTCGGCCGGCTGTGGATCACCGCGAACGGGGCCGAGGTCGACGGCATGGCCGGGCTGCTGGCCGCCGTCCCGAACGCGTCGGTCACCGACGAGGCGATGGGCGTCGGCTGGGCCCAGGCGGTACGGGCCTCGCTCTAGCTCGTGACGTCGCGGCGGGAGAAGGAGCGGAACGCCAGGGCGGTGAAGACCGCGGCGTAGACCAGCGACTGGATGACGCCGCGGAAGAGGTCGGAGGAGTCGACCGGCGTCTGCAGCAGGTCGGTCCAGGCGAACTCCTCCGCCGTGGGGAACCAGTCGCGGATGGCGCCGAGCTGCTCGACCTGGTCGAGGATCGCGAACACGACCATCGTGAACACCGCCCCGCCGACGGCGGCCAGCGGCGCGTCGGTGACCGTGGACAGCCAGAACGCGAGCGCCCCGACGACGAGCAGGTGGACGGCGAGGTAGCCGAGCATCCCGGCCAGCCGGAGCAGGCCCTCGCCCTGCGACAGGGTCACCCCGATCGGCGTCCGGATGTCGTCGAAGCCGAAGGCGATCCCGCCGGCCACGACGGCGACCACCGCGAGCGTGAGCAGCGCCGCGACCGAGAGCACCAGCGCGGCGACCCACTTCTGCCGGAGCAGCCGCGCCCGCGGGACCGGGGTGGCCAGCGTGTACCGCAGCGACCCCCACTGCGCCTCGCTGGCCACGGTGTCGCCGAAGAACAGCGCGTAGACCACCACGAGGAAAAACGACGTCGTCGCGAACAGCACGAACAGCGTGAAGTTCAGCCCGCTGGAGGTGGCGACGTCGACGAGGTTGATCCGGGTGTTCTCCGAGGCCTCCTCGCTGGCGCCGAGCTGCAGCGCGGCGATGAGCACCAGCGGGAGGGCCACCATGAGCGCGAAGACGCCGATGGTGCGCCGCCGCTTGAACTGCCGGCGCAGCTCCACCGACAGCCGCAGCGTGCGGCCGGGGCGGTAGCCGGCGACCGCCCCGGTGGGCTGGACGTGCTCCGTCGCGGTCATCAGCTCTCCCCCACCAGGGCCAGGAACGCGTCCTCCAGGCGGCGGCGCGGCGTGAACTGGTCGACGGCGACGTCGGCGGCCACCAGCGCCTGCAGCGCCTGCGCCCGGGAGGTCTGCGCGCCGAGGTCGGCGACCAGGCCCTCGTCGGTGCGCTCGACGGTGACCCCGGGCAGCCCGGACAGGACGGCGGACGCGCGGTCGGCGTCGGAGTCGTCGGCGAGCCCGACGAGCACCGCACCCCCGGTGCCGACGATCTCCTCGACCGTCCCCTGCGCGATCTTCTGGCCCCGCGCCATGACCACCACGTGGGTGCAGGTCTGCTCGATCTCGCTGAGCAGGTGGCTGGACACGATGACCGTGCGGCCGGTGGCGGCGTAGGACTGCAGCACCTCGCGCATCGCGTGGATCTGCGGCGGGTCGAGGCCGTTGGTCGGCTCGTCGAGCACCAGCAGGTCGGGCAGGCCGAGCATCGCCTGGGCGATGGCCACCCGCTGGCGCATGCCCTGGCTGTAGCGGCGCACCGGGCGGTCGATGGCGGCGCCGAGGCCGGCGACCTCGATCGCCTCCTCCATGTGCGCGTCCTCCGCCGGCCGGCCGGTGGCGGCCCAGTAGAGGGTGAGGTTGTCGCGGCCCGAGAGGTGCGGCATGAGGCCGGTGCCCTCGACGAAGGAGCCCAGCCGCGACAGCACCGGCGCCCCGGGGCCGGCGGCGTGGCCGAAGACGCTGATCCGGCCGGCGTTCGGGCGGATCAGGCCCATGAGCATCCGCAGCGACGTCGTCTTGCCCGCGCCGTTGGGCCCGAGCAGGCCGAGCACCTGGCCGCGGCGGACCTCGAAGGAGAGGTCCTTCACCGCCACGAAGCCGTCCTTGTAGGCCTTGGTCACGCCCTCGAAGCGCAGCGGCACGTCCTCGCCGTCGGGCTCGACGACGGAGGTGACCCGTCGACGGCGGCGGCCCCACAGGACCGCCGCGGCCCAGCCGAGCAGGCCGAGGAGGACGACGGCGCCGAGCAGCAGCCACCAGCGCGAGGTGCCGCCGTCGGCCTGCGCCTGCCCCTCGACCGTCGGGACGGCGAGCGCGCTGCCCCCGTTGCCCGCGCCGGCCAGCGCGACGGAGTATACGCCCGCCTCGGCCGGGAGGGCGAACGCCTGGTCGGTGGAGGAGACGACGACGCGCATCGTGTGGCCGGCCTCGAAGCGGTGCACGATGCCCGGCAGCGTGACGGTGACCTCGGTCGGCGCCGTCGGGTCGGCCGACAGCCCGGTCAGCGACAGCGGCGCCACCAGCCCGCCGGGCAGGGTCTGCGCGCCGTCGGGGCCGACGTCGTAGACCTTGGCGAACAGCGTCGCGGTGCCGCTGGGCGAGGCGACGGCGAGGTCGACGGTGGGGGCGCCGACCACCTCGACGGCCTCGTCGAGCGGCTCGGTGGAGAACGCGGCGAACTGGCCGGGGATCTCGACGGCGGTGCCGGCCAGCGCGGAGGCGATCGACCCGAGGCCTGGCACCGTGGTGATCGCCGCGGGCGTGCCGCCGGCCGGGGTGACCACCGGCTGCAGCGGGCCGTCGAGGGCGAGGTCGGTGCGCTCGGTCGACGCGGCGCCGTCGAGGCCCGGGTAGGCGTCGGCGACGACGCTCTGGGTGCCGCCCTGGACGCTGCCCAGCGTGCTGCCCAGGCCGGTCGGCGCGGGGTACTGGAAGCCGGTGCCGGGGTCCTCGCCGCGGGCCGGGTCGTCCCCGTCGCGCAGGTGCCAGGAGAACCAGCCGGCGACCAGGTCGCGCAGCTCGGCGGTCTCGCGCTCGGAGGCCTGCGAGTCGTGGCCCCCGGCGTACCAGACGACCTTCACCTCGGTGCCGTTGGCGGCGATCCCGCGGGCGTTGGCGTCGGCCTGGCCGAGGCCGAACAGCGAGTCCTCGGTGCCCTGCACGAGCAGGGTCGGCGCGGTGATCCGGTCGAGGACGGCGGCCGGGCTGCTGCGGTCGAGGACCGCGGCCACCTCGGGCGTGAGGGTGCCGGTGGCGGCGGAGTCCTGGTAGGCGGCGCAGATGTCGGCGCGGAACCGGCCGCAGGTCAGCGCCTGCTCCACCGCCGCGGGGTCGACGCCGGCCAGGTCGGGCAGCTGCGGCAGGGACGGGGCGGACGCCGGGGCCGCGCCGCCGGTGTCGGCGGTGGTGTCCTCGGTGGTGCCCTCGTCGTCGCCGGCGTCGCCCGCTCCCCCGCCGCCGAGCGCGTCGAGCAGTCCGCCGGTGGGGACCGAGCCGACGCCGAAGAACAGCCCGGCCCACAGGCGCTTGTAGACGCCGGTGCCCTCGGTCTGCGGCGTCGCGGCGGGCGTCGTGGGCGCCTGCGCGTCGTCGGCCGCGCCGGTCTGCGACGGGAAGAGCGCGGCGGTCAGCGAGTTCCAGGTGATCTGCGGCGCGATGGCGTCGACCCGGTCGTCGTAGGCGGCGCCGAGCAGCGACAGCGCCCCGCCGTACGAGGCGCCGGCCACGCCGACCCGCGGGTCGCCGTCGCCGTCGAGGAGGACGTCGTCGCGCTCGGCGAGCAGGTCGAGCAGCGTGGAGAGGTCGGCGACCTCGTAGCGCGGGTCGTCGAGGCCGATCTGGCCGGTGCTCTCGCCGAACCCGCGCGCCGAGTACGTCAGGACGACGAAGCCGCGGCCCGCGAGGTCCTGCGCGTCGTCGGCCACCGACCGCTTGCTGCCGCCGAAGCCGTGCGCCAGGACGACGGCCGGCGCCGGGGCGTCCGCGGTGGCCGAGGCAGGCAGGTACAGCGTGGTGTCGAGCTCGACGGCGTCCGCGCCGGAACCGGAGGGGACGCGGGCGTCCTCCGTGCGGACGTCCTCGGCGGCCACCGCGGTGCCGGGGAGCGAGACGAGGACCGTGCCGGTGACCAGCAGGGCGAGCACGGCACCGAGGGCCGCGCGGGCGGAACGCACGGAGCGGCCAACGGACGGTGTCGCGCCCGGGTTCCGGCGGCGGCCGTGCGGTGGATCGCAGGCGACGGTCAGGACTGCCACTCGCCGGTGACGACGACGACCAGGCCCGGGTCGGCCACGCCGGGGACCTCGAAGAACCGGTCGACGGGGCCGGTCTGCACCGCCGGGAAGGCGTCCATGAGCTGCAGGGCGGACTGGCGCTGCGTCTCGTCGCCCGCGGTGAAGAAGACCGTGGTGACGGCGACGTCGGGGCCGTCGTAGGAGCCGACGCCGGCCGAGGTCCAGCCCTGGGCACCCAGCTGCGCGGCGACGTCGGCGGCCAGGCCGCTGGTGGACGTGGCGTTCAGCACGGTGACCGGGACGCGCACCGGCGTGCTGGGCGCCTGGTCGACCGGCGGCAGCGGCTCGACCGACAGCGGTGGCAGCGCCCCGCTGGGCGGCGCGGTGGGTGCGGGAGCGGGCGCGCTGGTGGTGGCCGGCGGCGTGGTGGAGCCCGCCTCCTGCGCCGCCGGGGAGGTGAAGCTGTAGACGCCGAGCACGACGAGCGCGACCACCACGACGGCGAGCAGCAGGAGCCCCGTGCGGCGCCCCCGCGGCGGGGCGTCCTCCCCCTCGGCGGCGCGCAGGGCGGCGCGCGAGACACCGGCGCGGCGGGCGGCCTTGCGGCGCTCGGCCTCCATCGCCTGGCGCTCGGCCTCCCGGGCCTGGCGCTCGGCGCGCATGGCGGCGCGGTTGCCGACGACACCGGTGCCGCCGGTGGCCGGGCCGGTCTCGGGACGCTCGGGCCGGCGCTCGTCCCGGTCGCCGCGGTCGTCGCGTCCCTCGCGGGTGCGGACGGGCTGCCGGTCCGGGATGGCCTCGGTGAGCGGCGCCGCGGCGCGGGCGCGGGCCGGCTCGCGGTCCGGGATGGCCTCGGTCAGGGGCGCCGCGGCGCGGGCGCGGGCCGGCTCGCGCTCCGGGATCGCCTCGGTCAGCGGCGCGGCGGCGCGGGCCCGGGCGGGCTCCCGGTCCGGGATCGCCGTGGTGGCCGGGGCGGGGGGTGCGGCGGGCTCGGGGGCACCCTTCGGGCGGGTCCAGTCGCGGTAGGGCGTGGCGCCTGGGCCGGGGGCCACGGTGGGAGCGGCCGCGGTGGCCGGCGCGCCGGCCGGGGCGGCCGGGGCCTGGGCCCGGGCCGCAGGGGCCTGGACCGCGGGGGCCTGGGCCGGGGGTCGCTCCGGCCGCTGCCGGTCGGCGGGCCGGTCCGGCGCGGGGGCGTCGGGGGCGGGGCTGGGCACCGCCTGGAACGGCGCCACGGAGGTCTCGGGGGCGGCCGGCCGCGCCGGGGCCTGCGCCTCGGGCTTCGGCGGCGGCGCCGGCAGCCGCACCGCGGTGGGCGGCACGGCGGGCTTCTGCGGAGCCGGGGGCGCCGGCGCGGCGGGCGGCTGCGCGGCCGGCGCCTGGCGGGTCGCCCCGTTCACCGGCACCGGCGGCCGCGCGGCAGGGGTACGACCGCGCCCGGCCGGGGGCGCGGCGGGCTGCGGGCGGGCCGGCGGGGCCTGCGCCGGCGCCTGTGAGGTGGCGGGCTGGGCGGGTGCCGGCGTGGGCGCCGCCGGGCGGGGCGGCCGGGCGGACGGCCGGGCCGGGGCGGCCGCGGGCGCTCCCGGGCCACCGGTCAGGCGGCGCCGGTCGGTCTCGTCGCCGAGCAGCGCGTCGCGGCGCCGGTCGGCGCGGCTGCGTAGCGGGCCGGGCGTCGTGGGGTGGTCGCTCAGGTCCCCGTAGCCAGGGGCCAGGGTGTCGGCCCCGAACTCGGGCACCGGGCGGTCGGCGGGCTGGTCGGTGCGGCGTCGCCCACCGGCCACCGGGGCTGACGGCCGGTCCGGTTGGTCACCACCTGACGCCGCGTGCCTGCCCACGGTGACCAAATCTAGATGGCAGGAGAGCCCTTGCCCAGGAGGGACGGTGAACGACGCGCGCGCCGCGCGGTGCGCAGATGCCGCAACCGGCGCACCAGCATGGGGTCGGCGGCGAGAGCCGCGGGCCGGTCGACCAGGGCGTTGAGCACCTGGTAGTACCGCGTCGGCGGGACGCCGAACTGCTCGCGGATCGCCGTCTCCTTGGCGCCGGCGCGGCGCCACCACTGCCGTTCGAAGGCCAGCATCTCGTGCTCGCGCCGGGTCAGGCCCGCGGGCTGCGCGGGGACCTCACCGGACGCCGAGCCCCCCGGCGGGGAGACCGCGGGGGCTGGGTCGGGGGTCATGGTCGGGTCCGTTCGATCGGGGGGAAGCCGTCACCCACGACGGTAGGCCCGGGTACCGACGTTCCGCGCGTGCTCGCGCGCGGCGTCAGGCCACGGCCGGCACCTGCTCGGCCGCGGCCCGGCGGCCCGCCGCACGCGCGGCGCGGAGGCTGTCGACGGTGAACACGGCCAGCGCCGCCCAGACGATCGCGAAGCCGGCCAGCCGCGCCGGCGGCATGGGCTCGTGGAAGACGAAGACGCCCAGCGCGAGCTGCATCAGCGGCGTCACGTACTGCAGCAGGCCGATCGTCGACAGGGGGATCCGCCGGGCCGCCGCGGCGAACAGCAGCAGCGGCACCGCCGTCGCGATGCCCGAGGCCACGAGCAGCAGCAGGTGGCCGGTGCCCTCGCTGCCCGCCGTCCCCCGGCCGGTGCCGTGCAGGACGCCGAGGAGGACCAGCGCCGGCACGAACGCCACCGCCGTCTCCACGAACAACCCCGGCGCGGCCTCCACCCGGACCAGCTTCTTGAGCAGCCCGTAGGCGCCGAACGTGGCGGCGAGGGTCAGCGCGATCCACGGCGGGCGGCCGTGGTCGACGGTCAGGACGACGACCGCGACGCCCGCCAGCCCGACCGCCGTCCACTGCAGCGGCCGCAGCCGCTCGGCGAAGACGACGACGCCGAGCAGGACGCTCACCAGCGGGTTGACGAAGTAGCCGAGCGAGGTCTCGACGACGTGGCCGGAGTTGACGCCGTAGACGAACACCAGCCAGTTGGCGGCGATCAGCGCCGAGGCGCCGGCGAGCACCAGCATCGTCCGCGGGTCGGTGACCGCGGCCCGCACCAGCGGCCAGCGGCGCAGCGCCGTCAGCAGCAGGGCGACGAAGACCAGCGACCAGACCACCCGGTGGGCGACGATCTCCACGCCGCCGGCGGGCTCGAGGAGCGGGAAGTACAGCGGGAAGCAGCCCCACAGCAGGTAGGCCGACAGCCCCGCCGCGGTGCCCGCCCGCCGCTCGTCCACGGCGGGCACGCTACGCCCGGGGGTCAGCCCGCCTGGATGTAGTCGACGAGGTGGGCGCGCTCCTCCTCGAGCTCGTCGAGGCGCGCCTTGACGACGTCGCCGATCGAGACGATGCCGACCAGCCTGCCGTCCTCGACGACGGGGACGTGCCGCACGCGGCGGTCGGTCATCGTGCGGGCCAGGTCGTGCACCGAGGCGCCGGGCGGGCAGGTGTGCACCTCGGCGGTCATGAGCGCCGACACCGGCCCGTCGAGGACGGCGTCACCCGAGGCGTGCAGCGCGCGGACGACGTCGCGCTCGGACAGGATGCCGGCGACCCGGCCCTCCCCCGGCGAGACGACGAGCGCGCCGACGCCGTGGTGGGCCATCAGCGCCAGCGCCTCCCGGACGCCGGCGCCGGGCTCGACGGTGACGACGTCGGGACCCTTGCGGTGGAGCAGGTGGGCGATGCGCACGAGGTCTCCTCCCTCCGGCCGGGCCGCAGTCTGCTCCGCGGCGGCCCGGCCGGAGGGCGGCGCGGCGCGGGCCACGCCCGGGACGCGTGTCGGTCACGCGGCGCCGCCGGGCGTGACGCTGCGGAGGCACGCGACCGGCCGGACGGGCCTACCGTCGTCGCGTGCGCACCATCCGGCACGACGCCGCCCCGGCGTCCCCCACGGCCCTGCAGTGGCTCCGCTACGCCCTCGGCGGCCGGCTGCCCCGCGACCTGTCCGCCTGGGTGCTGTCGGACACGACCCGGCCGGGCTGGGTGCGGCGGCACGTCACGCGCTCGCTGGTGCAGCTCTCGCCGCTGGTCGCGCTCTGCCTGTTCGTGCCCGTGCCGCTGGTCTACCGGCTGACGGCGGCGCTCGGGGGCGTGCTGGTGGGTCTCATGTACTCGATGGCGTTCATCGTGGAGACGACCGAGCACCGGGTGGCCAAGGCCGGCTACCCCGCGGGCACGGCGGCGCGGATCCGCGAGGAGCGCGCCGAGCGGCGCCGCGACGCCCGGGTGGAGGCCCGCTTCCCCTACCGCGTCGGCGGGGCCGGCAGCTTCGACTGAGCCGACGGGGGGACTCGAACCCCCAACCGCCCGATTACAAGTCGGGTGCGCTACCAGTTGCGCCACGCCGGCGGGACCGGGGACTCCGTCCCCGGCACCACGAGGATAGGGACACGGCGGGCGCGGCCGCGGCGGACGGGTCGAGTCCGCGCCCGGGCTGCCGATGATCCCGACGTGGCACCCACCGACGACGGGACCTCCCTCCTGCCGCTGGACCGCACGCAGCTCGACGCGCTGCGCGGGCACGTCGAGGCGCTGCTCGCCGCGTCCGGCTGCGACCAGACCACCCGTGCCACCGACGAGTGGGCGGCCCGGCAGGGCATCGCGCTCGACCGCCTGCACGAGGGACTCGAGGAGTACGGCGGCTTCTGCGACTGCGAGGTCGTGATGAACGTCGACCCCGGAGTGGTGTTCGAGCCGGCGGCTCAGGCGGCGGCGTCGGTGCCGGCGGCCGGGCCCTCCCGCAGGTAGCCCGCCGGGTCGCTGCCCAGCGCGCCGTCGGCCAGCCACCGGGCGAAGCCCTCCGGGTCCCGCCGCTCGAGCTCGTCGAGGACCTCCTCGCGGCGGCGCACGACCGACTGCCGGGTGCCGGCCTCCAGCCGGCCGCCCAGCGCCGTCGAGGTGCTCAGCCACTCCCGCCCCAGCGCCGCGGTCGACAGCGTCGCCACCGGCGGGGAGAACGTCACCGTGGCGCGGGCCTCCGCCGGCCGCGCGCCCACCGGGCGCGGCCCCGCGGCCGGCGCCGCACCCCCGGACGACGGCGGCGCCGGGACGGCGTTGCGCCGCGGCGGGCGCCCGGCGTGCAGCAGCCACAGCCCGAGCCCGCCGACGGCGAGCACGGCGCCGGCCAGCACGGTGAGCACCGGGCCGCCGAGCGCGGCGGTGCCGGACATGAACAGCAGGACGCCGATCGTGGCGACGCCGGTGCGCCAGGCCGCCTCCAGCGGGGTGCGGCCGTCGGCGGGCGCGCCGGACTCGGCGCCGGACTCCCGCGCGACGCCACCGGCGAGGCAGGCGGTGACGACCGCCGCCAGCCCCACCGCCAGCAGCCCGGGCGGTCGCAGGGCGAGCCCGCCGACGACGGCCACCGCCGTCGCGGTGAGGGCGGCGAGCCCCAGGAGCAGGCGGGCGGGCAGTCCGCGGTCGGACACGAGCAGCCTCCAGGAGGGCAGGCCGGGCAGGACGAGCCCGGCCGCTCCCAGGGGACCGGCCGGGCTCCCCTCCTACCCCGCGACCGTCCGGTCGCACACCGTGCACGGGCGTGTCGCGGCGCGCCGGACGCCGCCCGGCAGGATCGCCGCACGTGGGGACCTCCGTCGTCGAGCCCGGCCTGCCGCTGGCCGTCGTCCTGGCGCTGCTCACCGCGCTGGCCGCGGCCGGGGGCCGGCTGTCCGGGCTCGGGCAGGAGCGGCCGGTCGCCGTCGCGGCGCTGCGGGCCACCGCGCAGTTGGCCGCGGTGTCGGCGGTGCTGCTGGCCGTCGTCCGCTCGCTGTGGCTGTCGGCGGCGTTCGTGCTGGTCATGGTCACCGTCGCGTCGGTCACCGCGGCGGGGCGGGTCACCGGCCTGCCGCTGCGGTCGCCCGGGGCGGCCCGCCGGGTGGCGACGGCGGCGCTCGCGGTGGCCGGCGGCGCGGCGCCGGTCGTGGCGCTGGTCCTCGCCAGCGGCACCGTCCCGCTGCGCGGCGAGGCGGTCATCCCGGTCGCGGGCATCGTCATCGGCGGGGCGATGACGGCGACGTCGCTGGCCGGCCGGCGCCTGCGCGACGAGCTGGCCGGGCGCCGCGGCGAGGTCGAGGCCGCGCTCGCCCTCGGGCTGCTCCCCCGCGACGCCGTCCTCGAGGTCGGCCGCCCCTCGGCCGCCACCGCGCTCGTGCCGCCGCTGGACCAGACCCGCACGGTCGGGCTGGTCACGCTGCCCGGCGCCTACGTCGGCGTCCTGCTCGGCGGTGGCAGCCCGACGGCCGCCGGCGCCGCGCAGCTGCTGGTGCTGGTCGGGCTGCTGGCCGCCGAGGTGCTCGCCGTGTGGATCGTCACCGAGCTGGTGGCCCGCGGCCGGGTGCTCCCCGGCCTCCCCCGCTGACCGGCGTCCAGACACCTCACAGGCGGCCCGCAGGGCGCCACCAGACCGCCCGCCGACAGTCGGTCCCGAGGCGGCGGGGTGCCGCCCAGGAGGAGGACCGAGGACGATGACCGGACAGCAGCCCCCCACCGACCCGTCGCAGCAGCCCGCGGGCGCGACCCCGGGGTGGACGCCGCCGCCGTCCGGCGGGACCTGGTACCCGCACGGGATGACCGCCACCGCCACCCTGCCCCCGCCGCTGGTGCCCGCCGCGCCGGCCCGCCGGGTCGGTCGGGTGCGGATCGGTGTCGCCGGCCTGCTCGCCGGCGCGCTCATCGGCGGCGGCGCCGGGGCCGGCGTCGTGGCGCTGACCGCCGGCGGCGCGACCGCGGGCACGAGCCCCGTCGCCGCCCAGTCGGTGGTCATCCAGGACCCCGAGAGCGCCACCGCCGTCACCGCCGCGGCCGCGAAGGCCTCGCCGAGCGTCGTCACCGTCTACGTGACCAGCGGCTCGGGCTCGGGCAGCGGCTCCGGCGTCGTGCTCACCGACGACGGCTACGTGCTCACCAACGACCACGTGGTGACCCTCGACAGCTCCACCGACTCCGCCACCGTCCAGGTGCGCACCTCCGACGGCACGCTCTACGACGCCACCGTCGTCGGCACCGACCCCACCTCCGACCTCGCGGTGATCCGGCTGCAGGACGCGAGCGGCCTGACCCCGGCCACCTTCGCCGACTCCGACGACGTGCAGGTCGGGGACCTCGCCGTCGCGATCGGCGCCCCGCTGGGCCTGTCCGACACCGTCACCGACGGCATCGTCAGCGCGACGAACCGGGCCGTGGCCACCGGCTCCACCCAGGACGACGCCACCGTCATCGACGCCCTGCAGACCGACGCGGCGATCAACCCGGGCAACTCCGGCGGCGCGCTGGTCGACGCGGCCGGCGAGGTGATCGGCATCAACACCGCCATCGCGTCGGTGGCGTCGGGCGCGCCCGGCTCGTCGTCGCAGAGCGGCAACATCGGCGTCGGGTTCGCCATCCCGGCCAACACCGCGAAGCGGATCGCCGACGAGATCATCTCCACCGGCAGCGCCACCCACGCCGTCCTGGGCGTCAGCGCGCAGACCGCCACCGACGGCAGCGCCGGCAGCGAGGTCGGCACCGGCGCGCAGGTGGTGCAGGTGCAGCCCGGCGGCGCGGCGGCCGACGCGGGGCTGCAGGCCGGCGATGTCGTCACCGCCGTCGGCGACCGGCCGGTGACCAGCTCCACCGAGCTCACCGCCGCGGTGCGCAGCGCCGCCCCCGGCGACGACGTGACCCTCACCGTCCGCCGCGGCGGGGAGACCACGACCGTCGAGGTGACCCTCGGCAGCAGTGCCGGCTGACCTCCCGGCCGCCCACGGGCACCCTCCCGCGCCGCATAGGCTCGGGAGGGTGTCGTCGTCCGTGCCCCTGACCTCCTCGCTGGACGACCCCGCCCGCGCCGAGGGCCTGCGCCGGATGAAGCGGCTGGCGACCGGCCTGTTCCTGTTCGCCGCCGCGGTGTTCCTCGCCTGCGTGCTGATCGGCGAGGACGCCGGCGCCTGGGTCGGGTACGTCCGCGCGACCGCCGAGGCCTCGATGGTGGGCGCGCTGGCCGACTGGTTCGCCGTCACCGCGCTGTTCCGGCACCCGCTGCGGATCCCCATCCCGCACACGGCGATCATCCCGCGCAAGAAGGACCAGATCGGCGCGAGCCTGGGCACCTTCGTGCAGGAGAACTTCCTGACCCGCGCGGTGGTCGAGGACAAGCTGGCCACCGTCGACGTCCCCGGCCGGCTCGGCGACTTCCTGGCCGCCCCCGGCCGGGCCGAGCGGCTCTCCGGCGACGCGGCCGCCGCCCTCACCGGGCTCACCGACCTGCTCCGCGACGACGACGTGCAGGAGGCCGTGGCCGGGCTGGTCGACCGCCGGCTGCACGAGACGCCGGCCGCGCCGGTGCTGGCCCGGGTGCTGGAGCTGGTCGTCGAGGGCGATCGGCACCAGGAGGTCCTGTCGGCGGCGCTGCGCTTCCTCGGCCGCTTCCTCGAGGAGAACCGCGTCGTCTTCCGCGCCCAGCTCGGCGACGCCTCCCCGGCGTGGGTGCCCGACTGGGTCGACGACCGGGTGTTCGACCGGGTGTTCGCCGCGCTGCAGGGCTTCCTGCACGAGGTCGGCGACGCCCGCGACCACGAGCTGCGCCGGGTCTACGACGCCCGGCTGCGCGCCTACGTGCACGCGCTGCGCACCGACCCCGACACGGCGGCCTCCGTCGAGGCGTTCAAGAAGCAGCTGCTCGAGCACCCAGCGGTGCGCACCTGGTCGTCGTCGCTGTGGACCAACGCCAAGACGTCGTTCCTCGCCGCCGCCGCCGACCCGGACTCCGAGCTGCGGGCCCGCGTCACCGGCCTCGTCCGCGACGGCGCCCGGCTGCTGCGCACCGACCCGCGGGTGCGCGAGCTGGTGCAGCGGCAGTCGGTGCGGGTGGCCGGCTACCTCGTCGAGCGCTTCGCCGGCGACGTCGCCGACGTCGTCGGCACGACCGTCGCCCGCTGGGACACCGAGGAGACCAGCCGGCGCATCGAGCTGCAGGTGGGCCGCGACCTGCAGTTCATCCGGATCAACGGCACCGTCGTCGGCGGCCTCGCCGGACTGGTGATCTACACCGTCGCCCAGCTGCTGGGCTGAGACCTACCTCCGGGCCTGCGCCGCCGCGTACAGCGCGATGCCGGCCGCGACGCTCACGTTGAGCGACTCGGTGTCGCGGGCGATGGGGATGCGCAGGACGACGTCGCAGCGCTCGCGGACCAGCCGCGACAGCCCGGTGCCCTCGGCGCCCACCACGAGCGCGACCGGGTCGGCCAGGCCGTCGTAGTCGTGCAGGTCCATGTCACCGTCGCCGGCGAGACCGACGGTCTGCAGGCCGGCGTCCTGGTAGGAGGCCAGCGCACGGGCGAGGTTGACCGCGCGCGCCACCGGCAGCCGGGCGGCCGCGCCGGCGCTGGTGCGCCAGGCGGAGGCCGTCATGCCCACCGAGCGACGCTGCGGCACGACGACGCCGTGCGCGGCGAACGCGGCCGCCGAGCGCACGACCGCGCCGAGGTTGCGCGGGTCGGTGATGCCGTCCATGGCGACGACGAGCGGCGGGCGGCCGGAGTCGCGGGCCAGGTCGAGCAGGTCGTCGGGGTGCGCGTAGGAGTACGGCGGCACCTGCAGCCCGATGCCCTGGTGCAGCGCGCCGTTGGACATCCGGTCGAACTCGGCCTTGCCCACCTCGAGCAGCGGCAGGCCGCGGTCGCCGGCCAGCTGCACCGCCTCGGTGATCCGCTCGTCGGTGCGGGTCGACTCCCCCGTGACGACGTAGAGCGCGGTCGCCGGGATCTCCGCCCGCAGCGCCTCCACGACCGGGTTGCGCCCGAGCAGCAGCTCCGGCGCCTCCTCGGCGCGCTGGCGGCTGCGGTCGCGCTCGGCGCGGCGGCGGGCGTCGGCCTGCGCCCGGCGCTGCGCCGGGTGGCCGGTGCGCTGCTCGGCCGGCGGGGTCGCCCCGCGGCCGGCGAGCGACCGGCGGTTCTTGCCACCGGTGCCGGCGGTGGCGGTCTTCTTGCCGGCACCGCTCGTGCGGCCGCGGCGCTGGCTGTTGCCGGCCATCAGCGGGTCAGCTCCCATCGGGGTCCCTGCGGGGTGTCCTCGACCTGCAGGCCGAGGGCGGTGAGCTGGTCGCGCAGCGCGTCGGCCGCCGCGTAGTCCTTGCGGGCGCGCGCGGCCTGCCGCTGCTCGAGCGCCAGCCGGACCAGCCCGTCGGTGACGCCGGCCAGCCGGTCGTCGCCGCCGGACGCGGCCCAGCGGGGGTCGAGCGGGTCGAGCCCCAGCACGCCCAGCATCCCCCGGACCGCGCCGAGGGCGGCGCGCGTCGCGTCGTCGTCGCCGTCGGCGAGGGCGGTGTTGCCCTGCCGGACGGTGTCGTGCACGACGGCGACGGCGGCCGGCGTGCTCAGGTCGTCGTCCATCGCGGCGCGGAACGCCTCGGGCAGCGAGGTCCCGACGTCGCCGCCGACCTGCTCGGCGGCGCGCTGCACGAACGACTCGATGCGGCGGTAGGCGGCGCCCGCCTCGGCCAGCGCGGCGTCGGTGAACTCGATCGTCGACCGGTAGTGCGGGGCGACCAGGTAGTAGCGCAGCTCGACCGGGCGCACGCGCTGCACGACCTCGTCGACGAGCGCGGTGTTGCCGAGCGACTTGCTCATCTTCTCGCCGCCGAGGGTGACCCAGCCGTTGTGCATCCAGTAGCGGGCGAAGCCGTCGCCGGCCGCGCGGGACTGGGCCTGCTCGTTCTCGTGGTGCGGGAAGCGCAGGTCGAGCCCGCCGCCGTGGACGTCGAAGTCCGGGCCCAGGTAGCGCCCGGCCATGGCCGAGCACTCCAGGTGCCAGCCGGGGCGGCCGCGGCCCCAGGGCGTCGGCCACGCCGCGGTCTCCGGCTCGCCGGGCTTGTGCGCCTTCCACAGCGCGAAGTCGCGCGGGTCGCGCTTGCGGTCGTCGGTGTCGGTGTCGCCGGCGGGCTCGAGGTCGGCGAGCCGCTGCCGGGTGAGCGCGCCGTACTCCGGGAACGAGCGGACGTCGAAGTAGACGTCGCCGTCGACGGCGTAGGCGTGCCCGCGCTCGATCAGACGCTCGATGAGCCCGACCATGTCCGGCACGTGGCCGGTGGCGCGGGGTTCGTAGGTGGGCGGCCGCACCCCGAGGACGTCGTAGGCGCGGGTGCACGCGAGCTCGTTCTCGTAGGCCCACGCCCACCACTCGACGCCGTGCTCGGCGGCCTTGGTGAGGATCTTGTCGTCGATGTCGGTGACGTTGCGGACCAGCGCGACGTCGAGGCCGGAGCCGTGCTCGAGCCAGCTGCGCAGGACGTCGAAGACGAGGGCGGCGCGCACGTGCCCGACGTGGGGCGGGCCCTGGACGGTGAGCCCGCAGACGTACATGGAGGCCTGGCCGGCACGCAGGGGCGTGAAGTCGCGGACCGCGCGGGCGGCCGTGTCGTACAGGCGGAGGCTCACTGCGCGGAGTCTACGGACCCGATCCGGACGACCAGCGCCGTCGCGAGGGCGGCCCGCCCCTCCCCGCGCCCGACCAGCCCGAGCCCGTCGGTGGTGGTGGCGGTGACGCTGACCGGGGCACCCAGCGCCGCCGACAGCACCGCCTCGGCCTCCGCGCGGCGCGGGCCGAGCTTCGGCGTCGGCGCGACCAGCTGGACGGCGGCGTTGCCGACCCGCCAGCCCGCCGCCGCCAGGGTCTCCCGCACGTGCTCGAGGACGGCGGCGCCGCGGGCCCCGGCCCAGCGCGGGTCGTCGGTGCCGAGCAGGCCGCCGATGTCGCCGAGGCCGGCCGCGGAGAGCACCGCGTCGGTGAGCGCGTGCGCGGCGACGTCGCCGTCGGAGTGCCCGGCGCAGCCGTCGGCACCGGGCCACTCGAGGCCGGCCAGCCAGCAGGGCCGGCCGGGCTCGACGGGGTGCACGTCGACGCCGAGGCCGACGCGGGGCAGCTCGGTCACGACGGCCCCGGGATGCCGGCGACCTGCAGCTCGGCGAGCGCGAGGTCGTGGGCCACGGTGACCTTGGCGGCCCGCTCGTCGCCGGCCACGGTGCCCACGGGGACGCCGGCGGCCCGGACGACGGCCGCGTCGTCGGTGAGCTCGACGCCGTCGGGCAGCGCGTCGTAGGCCTCGACGAGGACGCGGCGCGAGAAGCCCTGCGGGGTCTGCACGCGGCGCAGTGTCGCGCGGTCGGGCGCGGCGGTGACCGTGCCCCCGGCGTCGACGGCGACGGTGGTGTCGACGACCGGCAGCACCGGGACCACCGCGGGGGCGCCGGCGCGCAGCGCGTCGAGCACCCGGGCGACGACGGCGGGCGGGGTGAGCGGGCGGGCCGCGTCGTGCACGAGGACCGCCGCCGCCTCCCCCGGGACGGCGGCCAGCGCGGCGCGGACCGAGGCGGTGCGGGTGGCGCCGCCCTCGACGAGGCGGACCCCGTCCGGCAGCACCGCCGCGAACGCGTCGCGGTCGGCGGCGGGGACGGCCACCACCACCTCGTCGACGCCGCCGTCGAGGAGCGTGGCCACCGCCCAGGCGACCAGCGGCCGGCCGCCGAGCGGCACGAGCGCCTTGGGCCGGGCGGCCCCCAGACGCAGACCACTCCCGGCCGCGGCGACGATGCCGACCGCGGACACGGGAGTGGTCTGGTGGAGCAGAGGTGCGGCGGAGCTCAGCTGGCGAGGACCTCGTCGAGGAGGACCTCGGCCTTGTCCTCGTTGGTGCCCTCGGCGAGGGCGAGCTCGCTCACCAGGATCTGGCGGGCCTTGGAGAGCATGCGCTTCTCCCCGGCGGAGAGGCCACGGTCCTTGTCGCGGCGCCACAGGTCGCGGACGACCTCGGCCACCTTGTTCACGTCACCGGAGGCCAGCTTCTCGAGGTTGGCCTTGTAGCGGCGGGACCAGTTGGTCGGCTCCTCGGTGTGCGGGGCCCGCAGGACCTCGAACACGCGGTTGAGCCCGTCCTGACCGACGACGTCGCGGACGCCGACGATCTCTGCGTTGTCGGCCGGCACGCGCACGGTCAGGTCGCCCTGGGCGACCTTCAGCACGAGGTAGGCCTTCTCTTCACCCTTGATCACCCGCGTCTCGATCGCCTCGATGAGCGCGGCACCGTGGTGCGGGTAGACGACGGTCTCGCCGACAGTGAAGCCCATGTGTGTGTGACCCCTTTCGCTGGTTACAGGTTAGCACGGCACACTGACGCCCGGAATGGCCCGACGGCGGATAAGCGCAGGTCAGAGGCCTGATGAACTCCCGGGAAGGGGTTGACAGGGCGTGGTCGGTGTGCGTGCGAGGCCGGTCCGGGCCGCACCCGTGCGCGCCCTCGTCCTCGCCACGCACGCCCCTCCGGCGGCCGCCGTCACCGTCGTCGCGACGCTGCTCGCGGTCGCCGCGGCGCTGCCCGCCGGGCGCGTGGCCCTCGTGGGGCTGGCCGTCCTCGCAGGTCAGGCGTCCATCGGCTGGAGCAACGACTGGCTCGACGCCGACCGCGACCGCGCCGTCGCACGGGCCGACAAGCCGGTCGTGCAGGGCGCCGTCGACCCCGCCGTGCTGCGGGGGGCGGCCCTCGCGGCCGCCGCGGCGGCCGTCGTCCTGTCGCTGCTGCTCGGCCCCGTGCCCGGCGCGCTGCTGCTCGTGCTCGTCGCCAGCGGATGGGCCTACAACGCGGGTCTGAAGCGGACGGTGCTGTCCGGGGTGCCCTACGTGACCGGATTCGGCGCGCTGCCGGCGGGCGTCGTGGCCGCGGCGCCGGGCTCCCCGGTCGCGCCGTGGTGGCTGCCGGCGGCCGGCGCGGCGCTGGGGGCGGCCGCGCACCTGGCGAACGTGGCCCCCGACATCGCCGACGACCTCGCCACGGGGGTCCGCGGGCTGCCGCACCGGCTCGGCGCGCGGCGCTCGGCGGTGGTGGGCGCGCTGCTGCTGGGCGGGGCGTCGCTGGTGCTGGTGCTCGGGCCGGCCGGCCCGCCGGAGTGGTGGGGCTGGGCGGGGCTGGTGCTGGCGCTGCCCGCCGTCGTCGTGGCGGCGCTGGCCGGCACGCCGCGCTTCCGCCGGCTGGCGTTCCCGGCGGTGCTGCTGCTGACCGTCCTCGACGTGGTGCTGCTGGTGCTCGGCGGGGGGGGGGGGGGGGGGGGGGGGCGGGGGGGCGGGCGGGGGGGGGGGGGGGGGGGGGGGGGGGGGGGGGGGGGGGGGGGGGGGGGGGGGGGGGGGGGGGGGGGGGGGGGGGGGGGGGGGGGG